>JAQICA010000213.1 GCA_027858775.1 Salinivirgaceae bacterium
AGCTGCAACCGTTCTTCAATGCGCGAATCTTTTTCGGGAGCCACCTGGGTAGGTTTATCAAGCCCTTCTGAAAAAAAGCTAGCCTTCGTTCCATCAAAATGCAACCAATAAATAGTCCATGGGTTATTTGAACTGGTTCCGTAAGTATGGGCTTTGCCTTTGGGCAATATAAAAAAAACGTTAGGCAATACCTTATGCCGTATCTTATCCAACTCGAACCAACCCGAACCCTCAACGCAATAGATGAATACATACTGCATAGCCTCATCTTTTGTTCTGTACCGGAAATGAAAACTGGCTTTCGGATAATATCCTATATAAGAAATATGAAGCAGACTTCCAAACTCATCTTGTTTGATTTCTTCAATTATTGATGAAGGAATTATAATAGCCCTTTCTCCCTGAAAACCACTTTTTAATTTAACCATATTGAACACAAATTTATCAGGATTCAAAAGTAAGTAAATGTATTTAAATTAAAACATAAAAAAGTAAAATAATCCATGGTAAAAGTAATTTGTTCTATTTTTTAGCGAATGGTTATAACGTTCCTTTACAAACAAATAATTAAATTGAAACCTTTTTTATCAATCAATCTATGAATAACACATTTGCCCTATCTATTCTAATGGCGATAATGCCACTTTTTAATCTCATTGCGCAAACAAATAGCATTCAGGAAACTACCAATCCGAAGGGTTGGATTATAAAAACAAACTCGTCGGTTTATCAGCTGTCGGTAAATAAAGATGGAGCTGTAGCGTCTGATTTTTATGGTTCTAAAGAGCAGTTCGAGTATCAAAAACCCAATGCACTTTGGAACAATCAATTCTGCTTGGAAGTACCATGCAGAGGTGGCGCTTCGGACTTATTCATGATGGCTCGTACACCGGTTTTGGAGGCAATTTTCGCCGACAACAATCGTGAATGTGAATTGGCTTTTGTATCAGCTCAAATATCCGAAATTGATGGAAGGTCGGTATTAAAAATAGTAATGAAAGACCTGAATTATCCATTGGAAGTAAGTTCTTATATCAAAGTGTATCCTGAGTATGACCTGCTTGAAAAGTGGATAGAAGTTAAAAATACAGGTAATAAGGATAAAATTCTGATTGAGAATTTGCAGTCGGGTTCAGTTTCGCTACCATTCAACAACTATTTTTTACGACATTTGGCTGGTAGCTGGGCGCAAGAATATGTACAATACGACATGCAACTAACACCTGGTACAAAAACTATCGAAACTCGCAATTTACGGTCTTATTCTCCATCATGGTATGAAGTTTATGTAAAAAATTCAACCTCCACCGAGTCAAACGGCGATGTGTATTTTGGTCAACTGGCTTACAGTGGCAATTGGCGAATGGATTTCAACAAAACCCCAAAAGGAGAATTGCAAATAATTGGCGGCATAAATTTCAGCGATGCACATTGGCAGCTTAAACCAAACACCAGTTTTACAACACCCAAAATGCTGGTAGGATACACAAATAATGGTACAGAAGCAGCGTCGCAACTTATGGTTTCGTTTGTAAAAAATGAGGTTTTGCCTGTGGAACGCAGGTACAAAATGCGTCAGGTAATTTACAATAGTTGGTATGCCACAGCATTCAAAATTAGTGAAGATCAACAAGTTGAACTAGCCAAAATTGCCAAAGAAATAGGGGTAGAAACCTACGTGGTGGATGCTGGTTGGCACGAAGGAACGATTGAGAATCAGAGTGGCTTGGGAGATTGGACAGTGGATTTAAAAAAATTCCCCAATGGGTTGAATTCTTTAATTAAAAAAGTGAATGATTTGGGTATGGACTTTGGACTTTGGGTTGAGCCCGAAGTGGTTTGCCCCACCAGCAATTTATTCAAAAATCACCCCGATTGGATTTTTCATTACTCCAACGTAAAACCTCATAAAGAAAATGACAGATTTATGCTAAACCTTGCTCGGGAGGATGTGTACCAGTATTTATTCAAAACATTTTCGGATTTATTGAGTAAAAATAATATCACATTTATCAAGTGGGATTATGGTAGAGCATTGACCGATGCAGGTTGGCCATCAGCCAAAGCGGACGAACAACGTGAGGCTACCATCCGACATACTGCCAATTTATATCGCTTAATAGAATCGCTCAGAGCAAAATTCCCCAATGTGTGGTTTGAGGCATGTGCAGGTGGAGGTGGCAGAACCGATTTGGGCATGATGAGCCGCATGGATCAAGTGTGGATTAGCGACTGTACCGACCCTGTAGACAGGCTGTTCATGCATTATGGCTACCTTAATTCATATCCTGCCAACACCATGGTGTGCTGGACAGCCGATGAAAAATGGAACAGTTTTCATAAACAATCTCTTCCGCTCGACTACAAAATGAATGTAGCCATGATGGGTGTTTTGGGTGTGGGAAATGATATTGCCAAATGGACACCTGAAGAGATTGCAACAGCTAAACAAAAGATTACCAAGTACAAAGAAATCCGCCCCGAGGTTCAAAACGGAACAGCGTATAGACTAGTGTCGCCCTACACGTCCAACAGAATGGCAGTGGAATATGCATCGCAAGATAAAAACAAGGTTTCGGTATTTTGTTTTAATTTGGGTGAATATTTACCTGGCACAAATGTTGATACACGACAGTCCAATGCTTTGATTTTGAAAGGATTGAACCCAGAAGGAACTTACACATTGAAAGGAACAAATGAATCGTACAAAGGTAGTTTTTTGATGACCATTGGCATCAAGTGGCCTATAAGCGGAGCTTATATTAGCAAAATTATTGAATTAGAAAAAATAAAATAATCCCCATATATTGCAATAAGTAGTGACTAAAATATAATGTCGTACTTTTTGCCAAAATTATTCAGTACATAGTACAAACGTTCTTTGAGATTTTGATAACATAGATAGGCATCAAAAGGTAGCCATTGATATTTGATTCTACGCCAAAGTATTTCTATCAGATTTAATTCTGGAGAATATGGAGGTAAGAAGCATATCCATACATCTTGTTTTTTCCAATCTTCAACTTTGGACATGAACTTTTTTGATTTATGAATTGGTGCATTATCAAGTATTACAACCGTCTTTTTAATCGTCTGACTAACAAATTTATCCATGAATTCAATTGCCTTATCAGAATTAAATGTTGTTTCAAGCACATCAAAAAACAGATCATTTTTGCGGCTCATTAAACCAACAACATTTAGATACCTGCCTTTTGATGCTGGTAATAATATCGGATTTTCTTTTGTTTGCCATGCATATGGCACAACTGGAGTCAATCCAAAATGACTTTCGTCGCCAAACTAAAGATCAATGTATCCACTATCTTCCAATGCCTTAAGACTTTCTATTTGTTCTTGTTTTATATCAAACAGTACTTGTTGTCGTTTACGTTTCAACGAGAGTCTGACCCTTTACCATTTATAGCCCAGTATCTTTTAAAAAATTCTGCAAAGTCTTTTTGCAGATGGTAATATTATGATGCTCTAATTGTTGTGAAACCTCACTACTATAGTCTTTTAAGCGAGTTCTAACTCCTCTTCCTGATTGTATCGAAAGGGAATCCACTCCGTTTTTAAGCCAATCATCAAACCAACGTTCAATCGTTCTACGATTAACATTAAAAATGTTTGCCAAATCTATAATCGTTCGTCCTTGATGCGATAAGAGAAGCCCCTGACTACGTTTCCTTACGGAGTTATCTTTGCTATTTAAAAGAAGTTGTTCGAGTGTCTCAATCTCCTCTGTTTTTAGTTTTATGTATCTCATAATGAGTGCAATATACTCATTAAATGTCATTTAAACTAAAATATACGACATTATATTATTCTTATTACTTAACTCTTAAAACTAAAATAAAAAATCATGAAAAAATTCAATGGTGCCTACATTTTCGGCATTTCAATGATCTCTGCCATGGGTGGATTGCTTTTCGGCTACGATTGGGTAGTAATTGGTGGCGCAAAACCATTCTATGAACGTTTTTTTGAATTAACCACTTCGCTCAACCTACAAGCCTGGGCAATGAGTTGCGCACTGGTTGGTTGTGTTGTCGGAGCAGTTGTTTCGGGCTTAGTGAGCGATAAATTCGGAAGAAAATGGCCGTTACTGTTCTCTGCTTTTTTGTTCACAGTAGCATCTTTGGGAACAGGAATGGCTTCCAGCTATTTGGGTTTCGTAGTGTTTCGACTGATTGGCGGCATTGGTATCGGGTTGGCTTCTGCCCTTTCGCCCATGTACATTGCCGAAATCTCGCCATCGCACTTGCGTGGACGGCTGGTTTCGCTCAACCAAATGACGATAGTGGTGGGTATTTTATTGGCACAGGTTGTCAATTTACTGATTGCCGAAAATGTTCCTATTGGTGCCAGCGATGCATTTATACAAGCATCGTGGAACGGACAGATGGGTTGGCGTTGGATGTTTTATGCTTGTGCAGTTCCTGCAGGTGCTTTCTTTGTACTTACTTTCTTCTTGCCCGAAAGTCCCCGTTGGCTTATGAAAGCCGGCAGAGCCGACAAAGCTTTCCCGACATTAAATAAAATTGGTGGCGAGGAATATGCCCGACAAGAAATGGCCAATATCCAAAATACCCTGGACGATGTAACCGATAAAGTGGATTACAAAGCCTTGTTTGATAAGAAATACCGCCCCATCTTGCTTATTGGTGTAATTCTGGCCGTCTTGCAACAATGGTGCGGAATCAATACGGTGTTTAATTATGCCGAAGAAATTTTTGCAGCGGCGGGTTATGGAGTAAGTGATACCTTGTTTAATATTGTGATTACGGGTAGCGTGAATTTAGTTTTCACTCTGATAGCCATGTTTACAGTTGATAAAATAGGACGTAAAAAATTAATGCTCTTCGGGTTTATCGGGTTGGCAATTAGTTATATTTTACTGGGTAGCGCCTTGTATTTAGGAATAAAAGGTATTGCCGTACTTTCAATGATTATCATTGCCATTGCTATTTATGGAATGTCGCTGGCACCGGTTGTTTGGGTGATTCTATCGGAAATATTCCCTAACAAAATTCGCGGGGCAGCCATGGCATTAGCCACTTTCTCCTTGTGGATTGCCTGTTTTATCCTAACCTATACATTTCCACTTTTGAATAAGGCACTCGGTGCATCCGGCACTTTCTGGATTTATGCAGGCGTTTGTATCATTGGGTTTTTCTTTATACTGAAAAAACTTCCTGAGACAAAAGGAAAGTCATTGGAAGAAATAGAGGAAATGATATCGAAATAGTTACAAGTTAATAATGCGAATCAGGAGTTGAAAATAGTTTACAGCCTGAATTGAAAATCGACGTAGTCTAGAGCTGGTTTGATCACTATCTATTTACAAAATAATAAACAAGCTAATAATAAAATTTTATGAAAAAACAGTATCGTGATTCCTCGAAAATGATTTATAAAATTGCCGTATTCGCAATGGTACTATCATTTAATAGCATTGCAAATGCACAAACCCTCGTCGTCCCACCCAGTCCTGGCGATTTAAGTTCGGTGGCACATCTCAAACAATCTGACGACTACATTGTAGAAATCAAGAAGAGTGGCGATACGGAATATACCACTTGCTTTGTCTATAAATCAGACAATTACGCTTCAAATGTTTGGGGAAGCGAAC
>JAQICA010000271.1 GCA_027858775.1 Salinivirgaceae bacterium
GGAAAAATTGGAAGTATTTGTTGCATATCTGATTTTTCCAGCTAATTTACGACATTTTCTGTTTGCGACATAAATTGCGTAATTAATTGGTTTCTAAGGAGCAGGTCAGGAGGTCTGAATATGATGGCTTACATCCAATGCGATATGTGCACTATCCGTTTTTGGGAAAGTAAACCTATAAATAGCAGAATGTATGGAAGGCGTAAGTTCTGTTTTAATATTATATCGATCTAGTTTTACTGAATACTCAAATGGCTTTGCTATTTCATTCGATTGAGGAGAATCATGTTCTGTTTCACCTATAGCTAAACCAACTTGCGGAGAAAGTAACAAATTACCGTATTTGCCCCAACCTGTACCGCTAACATGCAACTGACCAAAACCTCGTATGGGTTGTCCCATAACATATCCATCCATATCCCAATTTACATTGCCTGGTGAGGTTTGTGGACTTGGACTTATGCCCGCTTGCGGTAATTGTGGACCAAGAATAGTACTGGTGGCTTTATCTCTTACGCCTATAAAATTGTCGACATAATCAACGGGTTGTTTGCTCTGCTGAGCAAAAACTGCATTCGAAATGGGACTTAAAAAAAATACTAAAATAAAGCACAAGTTTAGTCCTAAAATTAAATTTTTGTTCATAATAATTGGATTTGTTGGTAATTTGTCTTAATTATTACATAAATAATTGTGTTTTTTTCAAAAACAACAAAAGCTTGTGTTGTTCGAAATGGATCACCCGCCTCTTTTTACTTGTTATTATTTTATGGGAAAAGCAGTTATTTTCAATGTAAATTTGCTTTTCGCCGAAGATTTCAGTTTAATCAATATCCTGCTTACTCCCGGATTATCTGAATCTTGCATGGCTTTTGATTTTGAAACATCTTCAATCACAATTTCAGGTTTTGCATTAGAATTTGGTACTTCAATTTTCAATTTTAGTGACCTTCCGTTTTGTTCCAATAAAACCCCGTAAGGCTGTATGCTTATTTTTGCACCAGTTACCCATTGAAAGGTATATTGGGCAACCTTTTCACCCGTTGTCCATTCGTCCTGTATAGAAATTGAACGGTTTGCCAAAAGCTTTACCGTTCTGGTAACTTTCTCTACCTGCGATTTGTAAAGTGATGTTAAATCAACCACATCACCTATCACGCCTTTTTCGTCAGGAAGTCTGCTTATTGTTGCAAACCCAGTAATGTCTTGCCTATTCATGTTGAAACGCAAAATATTATGGCCATCGGGTCCGGGACGAACAGTCGTCCACCGATTGCTATTTTGCGAATAATTCCACAAATCGATTTTTGCTGCACGCATTTTGTCGTAACTTTCACGCCCTAAATCCATTGCCCACCGTTCGCCATTTGCTTCGAGAATAAAACTGCCTGCATCCATGTGACCATGCGAATTGTTGGGAGTGCCTCCTTTTATGGCAATATACGAGGCCATAGGGTCGTTCCATGCTGAACGCATTGTTGCTATTGGCAGATGACCGCTGGCTGTCCAATGCAAAGGCAAATGACTCACACTGTCAAGTGGCGGGACTTTAGGTGACCACCACAAAACTTCAAAAGCTACGCGTTGGCTAATCTTTTTCGAAAATGTAGCAGCGCTATCTGATAAAAGAATGCTTCTTGCTTTCAATAAACTTTTAATTTCAATCCGTGCAATATCGCTGTTTTTCCTTTCGCTTGCAAACCATAGCAAAACAGGCTTAGAGGTGAATTTTTCTTCATTCCATGGCAATAAACGATCGCCGGAATCTGAGAAATTATAATCATTTCCGGTTGGACCTTTTGCTTGAACGAGAAAATCGGTGGATTCCAGAAAACCCGGAAATTTTTCGAGATTACACGTTGTTCCAAATACCGAACGAAGTGCATCTATTAAAAAAACATGGTATGTGGTTCCATATTCCCAATAACCCGGTCCTTCGGCATAAGCACCGTCATTACTATAAACCTCTCCAGCGTAGGGAAGGTATTTTATGGCTCGGGCAACAATTTGACGAGCAAGAGCGGGCTCACGGTCAGCAATTGCAAGAGCTCCAACCAGAAGCCCACCGTGACACACCTGATTCCAATTAAAATTTCCGTTTACCCAGGTTGTATTGTTATTGCTTTCATTTACCAATAAAGATGGGAGCAATGCTTTTTGTACAATAGCCTGTGTTAACGTATCTCTTTCGGCTGGCGATAAATCATTGTATAGCCAATCGAGTCCGACCCCTACGGATAAGGAAGCTTCTCCAACATTTAGAAAAGGTTCAGGCCAACTTGGCAACTTAGCCATTTGCAACAACTCGGCACGGGCACGCTCTAGGTAACGCTTGTCGCCAAAAATTCGATAACTAAGAGCTAGAGAAAGAATACGTCCCTGCCCTTCACGCACTTTTGGTAAGAATGATTCAGGACCAGTTATGGGTCCGTACACAATTTTCTCGCCCTTAAGGTTTTTTTCAGCCTCGTTCTTAATTATCAACAATAGAGCCTCTGAAACGTCATCCTTTTGTAATTTCAGTGAAGCAATTCGGGCATCATTGGCAAATAAGCGGGGATGAGAGGGTACATTTTCCCATTGTTTATCACTCGGGGATACAGACTTAAAGCTCTGAACTATTTCTTGAGATTTCACATTGTTTTGTGATGAAAACAGAGATGTGAAGAACATCATCAGTACTGAGATGTTCATAAGTGCTTTTTTAAAATGCATTTCTGTGTTTTAAGAGTTTAATCCTTCTAAAAAACTTTTGCTGCAATTGGTTGAGAGGCAGACCTCGCTTTTCCAGTTTTTATATTAAGCTATAGGCTTGTTAAAAGTTTTTTTTGATTTAGCTCAAATAAATTGAGAATACCTAACTTATAATAGCTGATAAGCATACAGAGCAAAACTCAGTTTATTATCGAGTTTAAATTGAATTTCTGAGGAAGCATCAACAGTGGTTGTAAAAGCTTTTCCATTACCCAAAACCGGCGTTAGTTTCAGTTTTTGCCCTGGCTGTAACCAAGTCTTGAGTTTCATCTCCACTTTAGGCGAAAGTTCGCGGTAAATCATAAAATAACCTTTCCCTTCATTTACCGATTGAAAGCCTGTCCAGGAAAAACCATCAGGCATTTCACCAATTGGAAGAATTGCACCTTGGTGAATTTGATGCTGTACCGCTTTATACTTCTTCAATAATTCGACATGCTTAAAAGCCTCTTCCGGCAAGCTGCTTGTTTCCATCCATGCCAATGGCTGCGCCATAAAAGTTATGGCCATGGCATAATCCCAAGGTATATTACCCGGTGCAAGCGGGTCGCTTAAGCCGTAGCCTTTCTTATTTCTCCAAGTGTTTAGCCATTCAATTTGCAGTTTTTCAGCAGGAACATACTTAGAAAGCATCCACAAATTTCTAAGAGTATTGTGGGGATAATAGTTTTGCCAATCGCTATATCGGTTTTCTAAAAAGGCATTTCCGTACTCATTAAAAAAATGGTAACCTGCACGTCTTCCGGCAGTAAGATCCAAATTAAAAATAATGTTGCCATTGGTTTTTTGATTTACTTCATCAAAAAACTTCCGAAGGTTATCTTCACTTTCCTTATTTTTAAGCTCAACGCCATCTATTTTAAAAGCTGTAACCTGATACTTTTGATAATATCCGGTTAATATTTCGGCATCGCGTTTCCAAGTTTCGTAATTGTTTTCCCGGCTGGGATTAAACCACAAACCAAGTTTTATATTCAGCGATTTTGCTTTATCAGCTATAACCCCGAAACCGTTAGGAAAGCGCTCTTTATGAGGAAGCCAATCCTCCAACGTCCAGCTATTCCATTTTTCACCTTGTTTATTGCTTGAGTTTCTAGATAATCCTTGTTGCCAACCATCGTCTAATTGAAAGTGTGTTATGCCCAATTTAGCAGCCGCTTCAAGTTCTTTCAAAATAAAAGATTCATTCATCCGGCTATCCTGGCTCCTGTCGCCCCAAGTATTGCTCATCACCATCTCATCACGATTTTCTTTAATAGACCTGATGGTTTTTTGATAAGTTCTTAATGCAAGTAGTTGGTCTATTTCTTCACTGCTGGATAAGCCAATTACGTAACCGTATGACCTCGACCATGTTTCAGCATTTATGTTTTCTTTTGAGATACCTGTGCCCATAATCTCGACTTGGGTTTCACTGATGGAGAAGTCGGCACCGGGGTAAGATTGCTGATTAAACTCTAACGGGCTTTCCTTCAAAACAAAGATTCCGAGATTCGAAATCTTGTTTCTAAGTAGTAATAAATTCCCTTGCAGCAGGCTTGCTTTAGTATAGGGTGATACAAATTTCTCGTTTACCAAGGTGTTATTATGGTCGGTAACGTCTTGAAAGGTGATGATTTTGCCATGCCAGTGCTTGCCTGGGATTGGGAGGAAGCCTATTCTCTGATTGGCTTCTTTGCTTTTCAACAAAGACACATTTTCAATCAAGTCGTTTGAACTTTGCTGCTGTAAGCTGCCTATCCAGCTTTCATCGGGTTTGCCCTTAAGGTAATAGTAAGTGGAAATGGCTGTAGTATTGGGAAAAACCTCCCATATCCTTTTTATCTCCAAACCACCCAGCGAGTAGCTAACGCTTACTTCTAAAAACTCTTTTTCTCCGGCAAACCTGCTCTTTATCTGAGTAGCTAATTTTACATTCTGAGCAGAAAATTCTTTAGTAAATAGTTTCAAGTCCTCAGCCAGTTGGTCACCTTTCATAACCTGACCGTATTGGCTAATGGAATTTTCAGGCTTTTGCAGCTCTACAATATTCTTTCCGGAAATTTGGAAGCCAGACAGTTTCACATTACCTGAATTCCAGTTGTAATAAAAACTCACTACGTTATTGCTGATTTTTAGCTTTTCGCCTACGAGCTCGGCCTTACAAAGTTTATTTACATTTTGAGCAAAAGCAGCATTCAAAATGTTAAATAAAATAAATATTACTGAATAAAAGTACTTCATATTGTGTAAAGTTAGTGACACTGTATCGCACCTGATTTATTCTTTTTCTATAGAATGTTTATCTTCAGATATTTATTGCTCAAAAGCCCCACGGTCTCTTGCTTTTCCTTTTGGGCGTTTTTTTCCATCTATATCGGTGGGCTGCACCAAATCGTTGCAACCTGAGTTTAGACCTGCACTGCCTTTTTTCAGACGAAAATTACCCTTTAAAGTAAATTGTATTGTGGACTTAACTCGCACAGTATCCGGTTTTATTTCATGGCTATTTCAATTGTTTTCTTCACAATCTTCATTGTTTCTTTCTGATTTTTCTCTACAAATTTTCTTGCTTTCTTTGCTTTTGCCTTAGCTGCTTTAGGATTCTTAACCATATCAAGTACCGCAGGCACGTAGCGTTTAATGTCCGCTTCATTGTCGAAATCAAAAACCCAATCTTTCAAACCAATGGTTGCCCACATGGTGCCTTTGCTACTTTGTTCTTTCCAACGACCCAGTATTGCTGGTATCCCGTGCCCAATACACATTATGGGGCTGTGTTGCTCATGACTGAAAAGTCCTGCCGAACGTTTGTAAACACTTATAGCTTCGTCGGTCAACCAGAAATTACTTTTCCAAACAACCTGCGGTTTTACATCTTCGGGCAATTTATCGTATAGCCAATCTTTGCCAATCGAAACTTCCACTTCGTCCTCACTTACTATCAACACTTTCATATTTGTTTGTCTCACTATCTCAACAATTGCCTGAACCATAGGTGCATGATCGTGTTCTTTCATCGCTTCGTTACGTGTATTGCGCTTTGCGTCGAATGGTCTATTTTTGTGTACATGCAGCCACATCGGTGTCATTCTTTGTTTTGGTATGCAACAAACGAATTCACCATCTTCCAATTTATTTTCTTTTAGAAATGCAACAGCTTTAGCCTCATCTTCCACGTCGGCAGCAAAAGCAGCATCGGGACCCCATGCCATAATTTTTGCATGTATTCCTTCACGCTTAGCTCTCTCAAGCGAAACTGTATCTCTAAAAAATACAAACTCTGCCTGACTTAACATCTCTTTCTCCGGCGTACCGTACAAACCGTAGGTTACACCATACACGCCAAAAGGCTTTCCTGTAGATTTTTTATAAGCAGTTGCTTCTGCCCATCCAAGTGTTGCGGGGCCTGAATTGTTGATGAAAATATCCGATTCCTTAATGGCCTCAGCCAATTCTGGAGTTGAAGCTACGCCATCAGCCGACAGCTTGCCCTCAACTATTTTCATTTTCGGGAATCTTTTCTTCAACATTTCAACCTCATTATCGGGCAAAAAATGATAATGTGGCCAAAAAATGACCTCAGCGTTTGGAATATATTTTTCTGCCAGAGCCGAGAATCCGGGCGTATGGGCAATGTCGCCAATGTTTTCTATTTGCCAACCCGAGCGGAGAAGGATTACCGGATTTTTCTTAGGCGATGCACCTGAAACAATACATGAGAATACAATTCCAAATGCGAATAAACTAATTTTGTGAAGTGATTTTTTAAATAACATATTACACGTATATTTTTAGTGATTACAAATTTTGCATGATCGGTGGGCATATTATTCCCTTGCCAAATTTTTACGCTATTTCTGAAGTATAAAATAGACCAACCGATTTAAAGGAACAGTCATCGTTATCGTTTGACCTCCTTTGTATTTTTTGCCCAAATCATCAACCCAGATTCCTTTGGGCAATTTTACGTTACGGGTTGTACCTTTTTCAATCATTGGTGCAATAAGGTATTTGTCCCCCAACATGTATTGGTCGTTGCACGACTCAAAACCCTGTTGCGGAAAGGCGTATTCTAAATGGCGTACAATGGGTTCGCCATCTTTTGCAGCTTTTTGAGCAAGTTCTGAAATATAGTCGCCCATTTTGGCATGTAGCAATGCTGCTTCACGCACATAACTCAAATGCTTTTCGTCCAGTACTCGCCATGGAGCAACCGAAAATTGCATCATAGGCATCAATGCCTGAATTTGCGCCGAACGAACCATTAGTTCCTGATCAAATTTCGACATATCAATATCCTCAAAAGTCGATAATAGACCGCCTCCAATCATATCGGGGCAAGTGAAAGGATGACCGATTAACCCGGCAGAAATCATATCGGGAACAAGCAATTTCAAATCATCCCACGAAAAGCCTTTGTCTTGTAAGCGTTGAGCCAAAGGTTGATTTCCGTTTTTCCATCCGGCTCTGAATTCATTAAACTTAAATTCTGCTCCCAATTTGCCATACATTTCGGCTTGCAACGGTCCACTCGTAGTGGTCTCATCGTTCGGGTAAAAAGGTGAACCACTACAATAAAAATCAAAATCTCCAGCATCGAATTTGAAGCCATCAACACCATATTTTGTTTGCACATTTTTCAGTTCGCCTCTTAGCCATTCCATTGCAACGGGGTTGGTCAAATCGAGGGCGGCACTGTATCCTTCCCACCATTTGATGAGGGCAGGTCGGCTTTTGTCTTTTAACATGACCAGACATTTTTTTTTCGCCAAGAGCTTAAATTCTTTTGAATCGGGGCTGATAAATGGCGAAACCCACACCATTACCTTAAAACCTTTGGCGTGCAGTTCGTCCACCATTGCTTTTGGATTTGGGAAACTACTTGGGTCAAATTCAAAGTTCCCCCAGTGTTTTGTCCAGCCTGCGTCCACCATAAACACACCTGTAGGGAATCCATTACTGATTACATCGCTGGCATATTTCAAAATTTTTTCCTGCGTTTGGTTGTAGTTGAGTTCAATCCACATGTTGTATTGCGGCATTTTGAACATCAGCAAATCGGGCGTTTTGCCCGATGCCGGAAAATTTACTGTCATTACCCCCAAATACGCATCACGCAAGGTTTTTCCCGCAACTACAGCTTCTACTTTCTCCACGTCGGAATAAATGATGACGCTACCGTCTTTCATTTCAAACGCGAAAGGATGATTGCTCCATAGGTAACGACCCAGATTGGAAATCAAAACCGGAGCGGCCTGATTGGCTCGATTATCGGCACTCAAATCTTTTTTCTTTTCGTTGGGCAGATAGGGTTGGAACGTAAGGTCTTTTAATGGCGTACCACAAAACGCTTTGGCGGTGTACGCTCCATACCATTTCTCTCCGGAGAGTGGTTTAATCTCAGACACATATTTTTCTGCCATCAGATTCAGAGAAGAAATAACTAGCAAGATAACTATTGATATATTTCTCATTATCAAGTTTTTATAAGTCGGATTCATTCGTAACCGACAAAAATATTTATTTAATAACATGCATATTATTTTCAATCAATTTCTTGAGAGTTTCTACCGAAGTATGAGTCCGTAAACCGTCAACAGGTGTATTCATACAGTAATCGATTAGTTTCTCAACCGTAGAAGTGGCAACATGCATACGTGTATCCGAAGATCCGTAATAGATACAAACATCACCATTTGGCTTTTCAATCCAACCATTAGTAAACAAAACGTTCGACACATCGCCAATACGCTCTTCGCCTTCGGGCGCCATAAAATATCCACCCGGCAAGGCAATTACTTTCCATGGCTGTTTCAAATCGGTCATAAACATATAAAGCACATAACGCATGCCCGAAGCACAGTTACGAACGCCATGTGCCAGGTTTAACCAGCCTTTCGACGTTTTGATCGGAGCAGGACCTTGCCCGTTTTTACCCTCTTTGATGGTGTGGTAGGCACGAGTATCGACAATAATTTCTTCTTTGATCTCAGCATTTTCAATATCATCAATAATTGCCCAACCAATTCCTTCGCCTGTGTTTTCCATAAAGCCAAAAGCCGGACGAGTATAAAATGCGTATTTGCCATTAACAAACTCGGGATGTAAAACTACATTGCGTTGTTGGTGTTTTGCAATCATATTTGGAAGTCGCTCCCAGTTTTTTAGATCCTTAGTACGAACAACACCTGTACGTGCCAATGCAGCAGA
>JAQICA010000264.1 GCA_027858775.1 Salinivirgaceae bacterium
GAATAAGAACTTGGTATATATTTATTTCTGTTGGTATTTGTGAAAGTTGAATATTTTGCCAAAGAATCGTTATATGCTTTCCCTCCTTGTTGTTCGGCGGTTGGTAATGAACCGTTAGAAATTATGCCACGTCCCCTAAATTCAATATTTGTAGCCTTGTCTGGTATTAAAAATGTACCTTCCACAACTGCTCCTCCAGCAATATAAACCGATTCGTTTGAGTTTATCTGTTTGTGCAACCCCACTTTATGAACCCCTGGCCCATAGTAATAAGTTGCCTTGGTATTGGGCACATCAGGTGCATCTGCAAGAATGAACAGAGGGTTTAACCGGTCATTTATTTCAACAGATATTTTTTGGGGTTTGGTCAATGTAAAAGTGAATACATTGGCATCCTTCGTAGGAACTATGTCGTAGTTCAACGGACGTACCGTTACTGAATGAGCCAGGAACTTGGTTGTAATCCGAACATCGACCGATGTGCCGCTAAACGAAAAGTTGGTAAACGATGCTGCTTTTTGCGGACGATGTTCGCTTCCCCAAACATTTGAAGCATAATTGTCTGATTTATAGACAAAGCAAGTGGTATATTCCGTATCGCCACTCTTCTTGATTTCTACAATGTAGTCGTCAGCTTGTTTAAGATGTGCCACAGAACTCAAGTCGCCAGGGCTTGGTGGGATAACAAGGGTTTGAGCCAGGGCTGGAAAACCGGAGATTATAATCACTGTCAGTAAAAGTGATACGATTTTGTACTTAAATAAAAAAAGATTTTTCATAATATTTGTTTGTTTGTTTATTATTGCTCAAAAGCCCCACGGTCTATTCCTTTTCCTTTTGGTCGTTTTTTGCCATTGATGTCGGTTGGTTGTGGCACATCATTGCTTCCAGAGTTTAAGCCTGCGCTGCCTCTTTTTAAACGGAAATTACCTTTTAACGGTTCGAGTTGAATATCTATAAACATAGGGTCTGCAACAATGTCGTTCGCACCTTTAAATATTTTTTGATCGTTCGGATACATATTATAATCCCATTTAATATTGGTATTCCGGCTGTTGGAAGTAACTTGTCCACCCGGACGAGGCACAATGATGTTGTTCATGATAACCACATCTTCCGAGGCGTTTGGAAATAGCTCCTGGTAGCCTACTACGCCCCCATTCCAATAAGTGGTGTTGTTAATAATATCAACGTATTTGGTTCGGAACACATGAATGCCCGAACCTCCGTTATAGGCGCTGAGGTTGTTGGCAATGAGCGCTCTGCCTTTCCATTCGGGGCGCGATGGTTTAATTTCAGGTTTATTAACTGTGGTTTTTGTGGTGTCTTTAGGCTGATTGGTATTGGACTTGACAACTGCATCGGAATTTGGATTTGTTGCCCCACTTTTTTTCAAATCTGTTACATCGAGAATTATACCGTTACCGTCACTCAATTTTCCGATTGTTTCCCAAGGCACCAGCGTTTTGTTGTTCCACACATAATTGCGTTGAATGATGATGTGGTAACCGGGTGCATCATCATAAGCCCAGCTATTTAAAGTTGAAATCCCCGATCCGCCATAGCGCATAAACCATGCATTGTCATGCACTTTACAATCTTCAACGGTCAGGTAGTCCATTTCAAGTGCGGCAATTCCACCTCCGGCGCACTTGCTAATTTCACAATTGCGAATAATTATATGATGTGGCTTTTTATCAGCTTTACTTTTGCGGCCTTCTATAACAATACCATTTGCATTGAAGAATGGATTGGGTGTTTTATTTTTAGCATCTTCCAGCGCCTTCAATAAAACGATTGAATCATTATTCCCAAAAACCTCTAATCCATCCAGAATGTGATACGATCCGGTAATTTGAATAGCAGACCAACTATTCCCCGGACGAATTACCGGGTGATGACCCGGACGGGCTTTCCAGGTAATCCAGGCATCGGCACGTCCCGAACAATCAATACCGAGCGTTGCACTTCCGCTTGCCCCACTTTGGCCTACATAAGTTCCATTACCGATAAGCACTACATCGCCGGGTTGTACTAACGATACTGGTTTTTGCAATGTGCGGAAAGCCGTTTCGGGTGTTTTGCCATCGTTTGTGTCATTTCCGGTGCCTGAAACATACCACTCGTTTGCCGAAAGTTGAAGGCTGAATAAAATTGCTAATACGAAAATTGAAATTGATTTTTTCATTTTTGTTCTAAATTTAATTTATAAGTTTTATATGCCAATATATTAATTGTTTACATTCTTCTTTCCACAATCTTATATTTAATCTATCCAGTTATTTTCTCTGGTAATCCCTTAACCAACACAGGTTTCTGATTGTGTGGTTTGGGCATAAAAATATCGTCGGGTGTCAAACCACATTCTTCAATAATTTTCAGGCAATATTCCAATTGACCAAGTTCATTGCCCGTATTGTTAGTACCAAATGAAAATTTGATACCCGCTTTTTTGGCCATTTTTATCATTTCGGCATTGGGTGTTTTGTAACGCGCATTGATTTCGAGTACAATGTTATTGGCTGACAAAACTTTAACAACTCGCTCCATGCGTTCCTTTGTCCAAAGCTGTTCGTATTCGGGCATTAATACAGCCGGAAGTACCGTAGGATTCACATAAATATCAACCGGTTCTTGTGAGAAAATGGCTTCGATTTTACCAACTAACTGATTCATAAAGTCTTGCTTATCGTCAACCCAAACTTCATTCGGAAGCCAGATTCTGTTTCTGCGCCCTTTTGAATCGGTAAACGTCATGGCATCGGTAAATACATAATCGAATGCAGCCACTGCTTCAGGTGAGAAAAGAGTGATCCATTCGCGCCCTTCGGCCTGCATTCCCCTATAAATGGGTTGACCTTTTACCGTATCCATATAGGCCGAAAGCGATTTGTCGTTTGTTACCGGAAATTTAAGTCCGCAATTGGGTGCAACGCCGTAGTTTATCCCCAACTTGAGCGAATTAGCCATTACTTGTTCCAAGGTCAGCCCGCCTTTGAGGTGTACATGGTAATCGACCAATGGAAACCCTTTGTCCATGAGCTTTGAAAGAGTTGTTTCCCATGCCTCATCAACAAGCATGGTTGTTTTTTCTCCATCAGGTAAGCTCCTTACTTTTATC
>JAQICA010000028.1 GCA_027858775.1 Salinivirgaceae bacterium
TGAGTTATTTCTGTTTCCTCTAGGCTTTGCTCTAGTTTTTGAATGTAATTATTTATTAGTTTACTTGGACTTTTATCATTTGAATCTTCGTTTAAATATGTGATTAGTTTTTCCCATTCTAAACTAATGATAAGTTCCTTGTCATTCATTATTTCATTAATAAAGTTTTTTAATTGTGGAATATATTCAATCAGTAGTTTTTTATCTTTTTGTTCCGGAGGGATACTTGGTTCAGCTAGAGGGGCCTCGAAAGTATAATATTTATGTAGAGAATATTGCCGTATGAACAATAAACCTAAATATAATTGAGTGTGTTTTTTAATCAAAAATTCTGAATCTAATCCTTGAGAACCAGAGTATTGATATCTAACCCCAATAAACGTATTGTTATAATATTCAGGTTCTCTAAATCGGATAAGAAAATAGAAAATTTCATTGAATGTATCTGGTAAGAGGAAGTATTTAGGAGGTAGGTTTGTTATGTAATTGAATATACTGTTAATTAGTTTATATTTTTTCGAAAAAAGGAGTAGTCCACCCATTGCATAATGAAATTCTAGAAATCTGTTTCTTTCTTCAAGATCAACGTTATCATTTTGAAATTCATAAAAGTTGTTCCGATAATAATCATGAGAGTTTTGCCAGATTTTCATTACAAAATCAGGGCGGTCGTATTCAATCGAATTTATTAAGTTCTCCCAAAGGATTTGATAAGTTTCTTCTGGAATTTTATTTCCTTTTTCAGTCCCCAATAACCAAAGTCCACCAACGATATTTCGATTTAGATAGCTTACTCGTTTGCTTTTTTGATTTAATAATTCTTCGGTACCTCTTCTAATTATTTGAATGTATGTTTTATCCCAATATGGGTTTTCACTGTTAGCTAATTCATCTCTTTTGTTTGAAAAATAGCTAGTGAAGAATTTTGTAAGTTCTCTTGCAATTTTGGCATCTGCTGTTTTAATTGCTAACATGAGTATGTCAGTTAAACCTTGTATGGGTTTGTTTTCAGTTGTATTATTATGCTTACTTTTTTCGATCAGGTATTTAACTAATTCTTGAGGGTGGTAGTAAATAATAGTTTTATGCACAAAAAATATATATGACGTAATTAGTAATCCAGTTGAAACGTACAGTAAGATAATCCCAGAATGACTTATTAGTGTGTTAAATATACCGAAATCATAAATGAGAGGCCTTTTTAGAAGATGTATGCCTGTAATAATTAAAGCACTAAATAGAGTTAGTTTGAAAATCTTCCATTCTTTCTCGCTTTTTATAAGATCTAATATAATTGTTGAGTTATATTTTTCATCTAGCCTCGTTATGACTTGAAGAAGTATTGGGTATGCAATACCTAAAATAGCGACAATGAATGATATAAGTATAGCTTCTTGATTCATAGCATGGATTTTTTATAAAGTTAAGGGATTTAATAATGACTTTGCAGCAATGGAGGTATTTAGTTAATATTTGTTCTTTTTACTACGGTTTTAGTATGTATTTTTACAACTATTTTACAACTTTTAGCGATTTTGATATGTGTTAAGTTATTGTAAATAAGTTGTTAGGGGTGATGTGAATACTTTCTGTATCGGGAAGTAAAAATAGAAGAAAATGAATATATCAGGAAAATGGACATATAAGGAAGATTTTGAGTTTGGAAAATCCATTGGAGAAGTTGAGTTGATGCAAACCGGTGATGTTGTTTCCGGAGAGTTTTCCTTTACCGAAGCTGTTGAAAATGAATACAAAATTGATGTGACTGAAAAAGTGAAAGGAGTTGTATCAGATGGAGTAGTGCTGCTTGAAAGTATTGCAGTAAAAGCCATACAGGATCATAAAGAAATTAACTACTTGCCGAATTCTTTCAATGTTCATTTGGTAGCGGAAAACAAGCTGGTAGGATCAACCTTCGATAGCGAAGGCGTGTGTGGCGTATTTGTCATGGAGCGGAAGATCTGAAACCTTTAAGCTTTTGATTAGATTCCCCATAAACTTTGCTATATTTGATAGTCTCAAATATCAGATATGGGAGATACACAAACGATTCATAAGCTATTTGATTTACTGGACGATTGGCGGCATCTTCCGGCCTACCAGCTGGAACGCAGAGCCGATATTTTCTTTGCATTGTACCTGGACAAAATCATAAAACAAAAAACCGGTGTTGATATAGATTTTATTATTCCTGAATTTCCCGTAAGAGTGGGTGAAATATCGGAGAAAAACCCACATATTAATCAATCCTTTAAAATAGATTACCTTGCCTACTCGAAGGAATCAGAGCGCGTATTCCTTGTTGAGTTGAAAACCGACCAACGCTCACGCCGCGACAAGCAAGACTGGTATTTGCAGCGTACAGCACAAATTCAGGTAAAAGGCATTTTGGAAGGCCTAAAAAAAATCTACAAAGCCACCCATCAAAAAGTAAAGTACAACTACCTTTTAGACAAATTGCAGCAAATGGGTTGGCTAACCCGAACAGAAAAATCATTTGACATCAATAATATCAATATTTCACCGGAAATTCTTTACATTCAACCCAAAAACACAACAAACGATGATTCCGTCATTTCATTTGATGATGTAATAACTGCATTATCAAACACGAATGATGAATTGGCGAAACGCTTTGTGGTTTCTTTGGAGAAATGGAAGGGTGATGTGAATAAAATCTGACAAATGGTTTATGAATTATATGGCTTAACGGAAGATGAGATTAAGATTGTGGATGAAGCCGTGAAGTAAAATGTTCTTTAGAACCAATAAATATTAACCCATAGCTTAATTTTTATAAACATTTTATCAACAATCAACGTTTAAAGATATATATTTGTGAAACGAAAATGTCAATTATTAATCCCTTCTAAAGATGGCAAACGAGCTATCTACATTGACTTAGACAATAAAGAAGAGATTATGAAATATATACGACAAGATAACCGACATTTAAAAAAGTTCAAGTTTATTACGGATATCATTCTTGGTGGACATCGAAATACAGAGGTATATGATAAGGAAGATATTGACAATAAAACAAAAGATGTAACAGCAATGAAGTTTTTCAAGGCACAGGAAAACGATCGCATATATTGTAAAGAGGTTAAATCGAAAGAGGGAACATTTATTGTTGTAACCGCTGTTCTACATGAAAAGAAGAAATCGCAAAAAAATAGAACCAAAGAAAAGAACACTATAAGAAAAGTTGGGGGGTATGAATATGACATATAACGAAAACCATAATATTTCAGAAGAATTTAGAGATATATTTAACTCACTCTCTGAAGAGGATCATATAGAGGTGGATGCGCAAATGCTTTCATTTAAATTTCTTGAAGCGTTAGATAAATATTTCGCGCCAAAGAAGTTAAAAAAGAAAGAAATTGCAGAAGCAGTCGGAAAAAGTCCAAGTTTTATATCACAGGTATATTCTGGTGATAAACTTATTAGTATGCCCTTGCTTGCTAAATTGCAAACGGCTTTTAATTTCACTTTTGATATTAAAGCCTCTCGCAATTCTATCGACTATGATCTTTCAGATTTTTCAGAACTTAAAACCAATAATAAAAAACAAAGCGGGTTTTGGGTGTGGAAAAATGCTGCACCAAATGAATCAGTTGATATAGATTACACCAACAGTGATAACCTAAAGCTCATTAATAATAAATATAGTTCAGCAGGTTAAATATGAAAGCACATAAATCCCCATTAGTATTAAATGACTTCTTGTTACTTAGAAGTAATTATCAATTTATCCAACCAGAAAAACCTAATTTCAAAATTGGTGAGATAATGGACAAATATCCTATTGATCTTGACTTTACCGTTCGAAGAATTCAGGATAATTTGTTTCATTTATTCACTAAAATTCAAATAAACCACGAATCAAAGTCTTTGCCCGGATATGTCCTTTTTATTGAAGGTGTAAGTCTTTTTTCATTTGATGAAAAGGCCAGTCTAAGCGAAGAAGATAAAGCAAACTTGTTGCATTATTCCGGTTTAAACATTACAATCAATAGTTTTCGAAATATTCTCGCTACTTTAACTGCAAATGGTCCATTCAATAAATATACTTTGCCCTCAATCGATGTCAACAAACTGTTACACGATAAGCAAATACAATTGAAGAATAAAAAACAGAGCTAAATTATTTAAATACTGTGTGTTCTCTAAGAAATTGATTTTTAATATCATCTACAAGGTATGAATATACACCAAGTGTGGCATAAATTGATTCTAATTTTGGAAGAGCATTATTAATTTTTTCTTTAGGATTTTCTAGCTTCAACCTAATTTCATTAGGGAACTCAAATATCTTAATCATAAAAATATCTTGTTCATACAATTTTCGGTTGAAAACATATTGGAAATACCCTTTGAAATTGTTGATCAAAATATTCATTATTAACTCTTTTTTGTCAAATCACACTAATTTTAGAGTTTTCATGATGTTGAGTTTTGATTAAGTGTTTATTAATGAGGTGAATGTGTGTTTAGGCGCATTTTCTGTATCGGGAAATAAATGTCGATTTGAAAATAAATGAAATGTCCAGTTTTTTAATGAATAAACTGGACATTTTTCATATATTTGCATAAAGAGTTTGTAGATGCAAGTATCTGAATACATAAGGAATACAATTAATAGGTTTTCGCTTGGATATGTGTTCACCTATAGGGATTTTAACCCAGAGGTGAATGATCGTGAAGCGATTATTAAAGCATTGAACCGAATGGTAGCTAAAGGGGAGATTGCAAAACTTTCAAAAGGCAAATATTATAAACCCAAAGAAACTATTTTTGGTTTGGTTCCTCCCGATCAGTATCAGGTTGTAAAAGATTTATTGGGTAAAGGAGACCGTATTATTGGGTACCTGACTGGTTATTCGGTTTATACAAAGCTAGGATTAACAACTCAGGTAAGTAATACAATACAAATTGGGCGCAATGAAACGCGTCCTGCCTTGCAGCGTGGACTTTACAAAATTAGTTTTGTAAAACAAAGGAATACTATTACGGAAAAAAATATACCGCTTCTCCAGATTTTGGATGCTTTTCGTTTTATCAAGAAGATTCCTGATACCACAATTAATGATGCGTGTAAAGGACTATTTGAAATCGTGAAAAATTTCAATGAAAGTGATCAAGTTCAAATGATACGTTTGGCAAAAAAATATCCACCAGCAACTAGAGCCTTATTAGGTGCAATGCTGGAAAGGGTGTTAGACAAGAAGGCTGTTGAACCACTTGTTAACTCACTTAATCCGATCACAAAATATAAAATCGGAGTGTCAATCAACTGTTTGCCAAATGCAACTAAATGGAATATACAATGAATCTACATGAACAAACTAAGCTATTTAATGATGCTATTCAGACGGCATCAAGGCATTTGATAATAAAGCCGGAATTTATTGTGAAAGATTATTGGATAACATACATGCTGTGGAATTTATCAAATTATCAGAATCGTGATCAGGTTGTATTCAAAGGTGGAACATCGCTTTCAAAAGCCTATAAATTGATCAATCGTTTTTCAACCGATGTTGACCTGGCAGTTATTCAAAACCCTGATTTTTCTGGTAATAGAATTAAGAGTGAAATACGAAAAATTGAAAAGGCCGTTGCCAATGGTTTATTAGAATCGCATATTCCAAGGCTTACTAGTAAAGGTTCCCGTTTTCGCAAGAGTGCGTATGTTTATCCGGTTAATGATAAATATGAAGATGATAATATAGTAATAATTGAGACCAATTATTTCGCCAATCCTTACCCTTATGAGGAAAGGGGAATTGAAAGTTTTATTGCTACATTCTTGAGAGATACCCGTAATGAAAAAGTAATCGAGGATTTTAATCTGCAACCTTTTACTATAAACGTTTTGGATCGCTTTCAAACTTTAATTGAGAAACTTGTTTCACTTATTCGTTTTTCATTTCAACAAAATTCTTTGGAGGGTGTCAGGTCGAAGATTAGACACTTTTATGATCTGTATTATTTAATGCAAACGAAGGAGGGTGAAGAGTTTATTGCTAGTGTGGATTTTAGAGAAAGGTTTAAAAAACTCCTCTTGCATGACCAACAATCATTTGATGAACCCAAGGGTTGGGGAAAGTATGAGTTGAGCGAGTCAATATTGGTATCTGACTTCGAAATTGTTTGGGAAAAGCTTAAGGATGATTATACTAAGGAGTTATCTTTCTTTGCTTATACTGCAATACCTGATGAGCAACGCGTTGCTGAATCATTTCGTAGATTAATATCTTACATCCAATGAAATGAATGAAAACGCGCACAGTTTTTACAACTATTTTACAACTTTTGATCTTTCTTAATACATTGATTTAGTGCTTGATAAGTTGTTGAGAATACTTTCTGTATCAGAAAGTAGCTATTGATCAGATTGTTAGTCCCGGCATGCTGATGTGGTAGATCTCCCAACCTCCATATTCACTTGGTTTGAGTTTGAATATTCCTCTCCCTCTAAATTTCACATGTTCTTTTTTAGCGTTAAAGCACACATTGTAATGAATGTCAAAATTTATTTGTGCGTCTGTTTTGTCTTCATTTATGGTCAATTGTTGGATTTTATTTGACACTATTTCAAAGGAATCAAAAGAATCTAAAAAGTTGCTGAGTGTTTTTATGACTAAATCTTTATCTATGTGTTCATTATAAGCATTTCTGTAGTTTTTTGTATCGATATAGAGCATATCATAACCATTTCCATCAACATTTTTATGCTTTTTCAATGTTGAATTAAAAAAATACTCATAAGCCATTTCTATATCCTGCTCGGCATTTGGGTGAAATTCTTCATAAATAAAGTTATGCGACATGCCCGGTATGCGTATATTATCCATTTCTTCTTGAAAAAGTTCTTCGGTTAAAAAGCGGTAAAGTTCTTTATCTTCTACTTCAGATGAAATATCCAGATAAACATTATGCTCGTTCATTATGTGGAATAACCGATTAAGTTCATCGATGATTTTTTCGGGAGTGATTTCTGTTACTTTTTGGCATGATGGTTTACCAATATATCTCCAGACAGTTGTTGACTCGTTTTTATTGAATTGCTCTTCGAACTTTTCAATGTAGTTTAACCATTCATTCTCGACTTTGGGAGAGATGTTTTCTCCTTTCATAAATGTGGCACCATACTGTTTTTTTAATGCTTCTTTTTTTAGTTCATTATCGATTTTTTGATCTAATTCGACGTTCTTCTTTTTATTCATTTTGAAGGCTCTTTTGAAGGTAACTATAAGCGATTTGTTTTTAAATAAAGCACAAAGTTATAAAAACATTTTTTAAGAAAATCTAAATATGGGAATCGAAATTTCCCATTATAAATCAATCAAAACTTGAAATTGATAAAGGCTCGCTTGGGTTTAAAGAGGGTGTAAGCAATTATCTGAAAGGTAATATGGAGCGATTTTCAGGTAATATTACTACGGGTAGTGTTGAATTTAAATTATATCTTAACTGAAAATTATAAAATAAATACTATGCTTAATATCGCACTATTTGGACCTCCCGGAGCAGGAAAAGGAACTCAATCAAAGTTATTGATAGATAAGTATAACCTGTTTTATATTTCTACCGGAGATCTGCTCCGAAATGAAATTGCTCAAGAGACTAAACTTGGACTGGAAGCAAAAAATATTATTGCTTCAGGTGGTTTGGTTCCTGATGAAATAATTGTACAGATTATTGAAAAAACCATTACAGAGAATCCGGAATCCAAAGGCTTTTTGTTTGATGGTTTTCCGCGAACGTATGTGCAGGCCTATATTTTAGAAGGATTAATGATTAGGCTTAATACTTCATTAAACTGCTTATTCAGTCTTGAATTAGATGAAGAAGAATCAGTTAAAAGGCTTTTAGAACGGGGAAAGACTTCTGGTCGTAGCGATGATAATGAGGAGGTTATTCGAAATAGATTGAAAGAATATTACGATAAAACACTACCGGTACTTCAGTTTTTTAAAGATAAAGGCATTCACTATTCCATCAATGGAGCAAATAGTATCGAGAAAGTAAATAAAGATATTTCAAAAATATTGCAAAATGAGTTAAGTAAAAGCTTATTGAATATTGTTCTTTTTGGTCACCCGGGTTCAGGAAGAGGATCGCAAGGGATGGCTTTGGCCCAAAAATATGGATTAGAGTATGTGTCGACCGGCAAAATGCTTGAACGGGAAATTGAAAAAGGAACAGAAACCGGTAAACGAATAAAAGATCTTTATGAGAACGGTCAATTGGTTCCCGATGAAATAGTGGTTCAAATAATTGAGGAGAAAATAGAGAACTCGAAAGGAATTAAAGGGTTTATTTTTAAAGGTTTTCCACGTACACTGGTGCAGTCGTATATATTGGATGGATTACTCAAAAAACACGGTTCAGCCATATCTGAGATTATTGAAATAGAAGTTCCAACGCTTGATCTTATTTCACGTTTGGATGCACGAAGCAAAACGGATCGTTGCATGCCTTACGATAACAGTACTACAAAAATTGTAAAGCGTTTGCAAGAGCATGAAACAAAAACGGTTCCCGTGATTGAAAAATATAACCAACAACATGGCGTAAAGAAAATCGATGGAATGGGAACTTTCGAAGAAGTATTTGAGAGACTTTCAAACGTAATTGAAAGAGGATTTAGAAAAATTTAAGTCAATACAATAAACCTTTTAAGGGACGAAAGGAATTTGATATTTATTATTGGCTCCTAATTCTACTTTGACACATTTAGACAAATTGTCAAAAACAACCCGAATTTGCCTTATGTCCAAAAGGGAACGGGTTGATTTTTCGGCTTTCGCCCTTTAGGGTCGGGGCAAAAAAAAAAGGCGAAAAATCAAATTTGAGGTTAATCTGTCAAAGTAGAACTAAGCTGATAATTTTAAAATCGTGTTGTCCTCAAATACTGTATCGGGGTTGTCTGAAAAGTAAGTAAAGCCAGATTTTCAAATTGAATAAACAAAGTACTTTTTAGACAACCTCATTATTGTGTATATTAAAATGTAAGGAGATGAAAGATGATTGATGAAAATGTAAAAATACATGATAAGTTTTCAGTAGAAATTAAACTTGGTTATGGGACAAAAAGGAGTAAGAAAATTAATGATCATATCATTAAAACATGGTTTTTTATTCCTTATAGTCTTGATATAAATCGATACACCTACGATAAAAGTGATTTTTACAGCGATTTAAAAACAAATCTTCGGCTTACAACACCTGTTTATTTATTAAGAGATATAGCAAAAGGAGAAGACTCACCCTTTAATTTTCTGGAAAAATCATTTGAAGAGCTTTCCATTAAGCCAATCAGAAGGAATAGAGATGAATATGAATATCAGCTGAAAATGTTTCATTCCATTCTAAAAAGCTCATTGCGGAACGAGATAGAGCATATTATAAAGAACCAAGTTGAAGAAGATCGGGAATATCTGATTACTGGCTATGTCAATTATATTCAAGAAATTGTTGATAGATTCCGAAAATTGCGGCGATTAATAAATACCCCAACTGTTCAAAAAAAGCTTATGAACTATTATCTGTTATCGGACGAGTTTATGAGCAACCTTATAGAGCAAAACACTTTTAAACTATTGAATAGCTTAGAAAAGAACTTTCATACTGAGTATAAAAGCACCAAACACTTACTAATTGGATTAATAAAGAGTGAGAGATCGTATAAGAAAAGCAAAGGCTATTTAGTTGTAAAAAAAGAGTCGCCTGATAATAATAGCGAAGTAATTTATCGATGGGGAGTATTGAAAAAATATTTTGAAAGCCGCTTATATCTTGAATCCCGAAAGAGAAAAGACGGTGTGTTCTTCGAACAGATGCTTTATAGTGTGGCAGCCGGGTTGGCAATGGTTTTTGCCACAGTCATTGCTTTTGCGGTTCAGTCTAAGTATGGGAATTTTTCAATACCGCTTTTTATTGCCCTGGTAATAAGCTATATGTTTAAAGATCGAATTAAAGAACTTATGCGTTTTTATTTGGCAGGAAAATTAAAAAACAGGCTATTTGACCATAAGACTACAATTAGGGTTAAGGAAAATAAAATTGGGTGGTCCAAAGAGAGTTTCGATTTTCTTCCTGAAGATAAGGTTTCAAAAAGCGTGTTAAAGCTGAGAAACAGATCACAAATAATGGAAATTGAGCAAGAAAGTGCCAATGAGCAAATTCTGTTGTATCGAAAAAATATGAGAATAAACCGGCAGAAGCTCAATAAGAATTATAAACATTATGAAATTACCGGGGTAAATGATATCATTCGTTTTAATGTATCACGATTTATTAAAAACATGGATAATCCGGAAGTACCGGCATATGTGTTAAGTGATAAAAATTGCGTGAATATTAAAGGCGATAAATATTATTATATCAATATGATAATGAAATTTCAAAACGAAGGAAATTCATATTATGGAAGATACCGAATTACTTTTAATAGAAATGGTATAAAAAAGGTGGAGAAACTATAAGTGCCCGCACAAAAACTACCTGTTTTTTGGTGTGTCCCAGTAATAAAACTTCAAGAACCTGGCGTTTATATAAAATAAGACAACGAGGTGTTTTTTTATCTTTTACTCATTGTGCTAAATTACGTTTGGCCAGATTTATGTACTTTTGCATAAAATTTTGAAATTATGTTCTCAACAGATATGCTCACCGATACACTTCAACAGTTGATTGGTAATAAAACCCCCGATAAAACTGTACTTGCCCGTCTTATTGGCGCTCAGGGCGATGAGGCGGTTCAGTTACGCAGTTTTGCCAACGATATTAAGCAGCAGCGCCTTGGAAATTACGTCTACTTTCGTGGCCTTACCGAATTTTCGAACAAATGCTCAAAAAACTGTTATTACTGTGGCATACGTGCCGGTAACAAGCATGTGGATCGTTACGATTTGTCCGATAGCGATATTTTAGACGCTGTACGATTTGCCCACGAACACAAATATGGTTCTGTAGTACTCCAGGCCGGCGAACGAAGCGATAAAGCCTTTGTGGATCGCGTCGATGGGTTGCTACGGAAAATAAAGCAACTATCAAATAACGAGCTTGGCATAACCTTATCGTTGGGCGAACAGTCGCCCGAAACGTTCCAGCGCTGGTTCGAAAGCGGAGCGCACCGTTACTTGCTGCGCATTGAAAGTTCCAATAAAGAACTGTACTATAAAATCCATCCGGAAAACGACAAACATAGCTACGACAAGCGCTTGAAAGCTCTCTACGACCTTAAAGATGCCGGATACCAGGTTGGTACAGGTATAATGATTGGGTTGCCGTTTCAAACTCGTCACGATCTGGTCGACGATTTGCTTTTTATGCAAAACTTCGACATCGATATGGTGGGTATGGGGCCATATATTGAGCATACCGAAACGCCGCTTTATAAATTCAAAGATCAGCTGTTGCCACTAAACGAACGGTTTCAAATGGCTATTAATATGATTAGCTTGCTGCGCATTCTTATGCCCGATATTAATATTGCCTCTGCCACGGCATTGCAAGCCATCGATCCTATGGGGCGGGAAAAGGCGCTAAAAGCCGGGGCAAACGTAATTATGCCAAATGTTACGCCGGGCATGTATCGCAACAGCTATAAACTATACGAAAATAAACCCTGTACAGACGAGGAAGCCTCCGATTGTGTGAGCTGTTTAGAAATGCGTATCGGTCTTACAGGAAATAAAGTTGGCTATGGCCAATGGGGCGATTCTCAGCATTTTCGTCAGCGAAAAGGCGAAAAATAGACGTGATTTAACTGTCGGGTAGTGTTTTTTAGGCTTAGAATCATACTTTTTTACTTTGATTTTTGGAATGTAAATTGTATATTGATTAATCAAAATATATAGATATTATGATTGATAAAAACATTTCAATAGAAGATTTAGTAGACACTGTGCCCGGTTCTGTGCGTTATATGATGGATCAGGGAATTAAGTGTATTGCTTGTGGCGAGCCTATTTGGGGAACCCTTGAAGAGGCTGCCAAAGAAAAAGGTTTCGACGATGCTGCTATCGGCAAATTTCTTGAAGATTTGAACAATTTACAGCAAAACCCACCCGAAGATCCTGCCAAAGGGAAACGAATCGACACAAAAAACATGAACGATTAGAAGGGCGTTTGGTAATATTGTCAGTATTACTTATCGGGGTTTAATGCGTTTTTGTACCTTTGCTTAGGGATTGTAATGAAATACGCAGGCCGTTTTAACGAAATTATTTCGGCACAATCTCTTAGTTGGCAGAAATCCATAAAATCCCGTAAAACATGAACTACAGAGCAGTATCAATTTTTCACATTGTGTTTTATACGCACCAGTTGGAGCCGGTTTTGACCGGATCTGGTGAAAAGCTTTTTTACGCTTTTTTGGATACGCATCTTAAAAAGAAAAATTGTCAGGTGTATGGCATCAATGGTACTGCCGATCATGTGCACATGCTTGTGGAAGTCTCTCCGTTAATTCCGCTCAGTGCATTGCTGAAAAATATTGATGAATCAAGCACGGAATTTATTGAAGAGAGTCGCATTTTCAGCGACTTTGAAGGATGGAAAAATGAAGCGCTGGCCTTTTCGACCTCGTTTAAAGACCGGGAAAAAATGATTGCTTTTATCGACGAGCAAAAAACCTATCATAAAAACCATTCAACGCAAAGTGAGTTCGATCTCATCCTGAAAAGTCACGATGTGGCTCAGTAATTCGGGCGCAATTGGGACTCAGATAACTTCAAAAAATGAAATATTTCATTTTGGATGCCTTTTTTGTGGCCGATTTAAGCGACCTTCCATTCTTTTACAAATTGAAAATCCCAACATAGTGAAGCTTTTCCAATTTATTGGGATTAGCTGAACATGATCGGGGATAAATTGAAAAAACTTGATAATACTGGCATGTTAATCGATTCTTTACAAGGTTACTATGCATTATCTCAAACAGTTTAAATCAAAAGAAATTGATTTTAAAGGTTGGCTTGAGCTCACAAGTTCGGTTCAATTTGCCTTTGGCCATTTGCTCCAGGAAGGAAGGTGCCCGCTTAAAATACTTATGTCAATCCCTCCAATCTGATGATGTTTTGGTGATTTGAGTATCTGCCTGGTGCGGGCTGGCCTGATCAAATTGGCGGGCTAGCGTAGGAGTGAATGTTCAATGAATATAAATGACATAAAAGAGGCTTGTTCAGCTTTTATATGTCATTTAATTTATTGAATAGAGCGGGTTGATGCGTAATTTGATCTTGAATTTTTTGCAACTTTTTTTTTCAAGAAAAAAAGTTTGGTGAAAAAAGTCCACAACTTTCTCAACTGATCCCGTTCTTCAGGTGTGGGTTAGGTATGAAAAAAGCCACGCATCGTTTGATGCATGGCTTATTGAAATATTGTATTGTAAAAGGTTAAGCCTATTCAGGGCCTGCAATGCGTAATTCGCCGTTTATCCATTCTCCTTCGTTTTCAATGGTTTCAATTGCGCTTTTGGGCATTACAATAGTGCTTGTGGTTAGCTTGTCGAATTTGAAGGTTTTACTTAGTTCGTCATTTACAATAATGTCGAATTTTTGTGCCTTCAGGTAACCGTAGTCTTTTAGTTCTTTAAACTGCTGCTCGTCGACGTTTATGGTGTAAAACGATGCACTTATCTTCTGTACCTCTTCCTCTTCTTCTACCATTAAAAAGTCAGGAACTTCACCCTGGTCTTCGTTTTGGATTTTGTAGAGTTCTCTGCGCACAAATACTCTAACGTAGTTGTCGAACTTCGGATCCTGGAAAATAATGTAATTTTCGCCAATAGTTTTGGCTGTGGTTTCGTACTGCCTTACTTCCAGTGGCCGGCACCCATTCCCCGGAACCTGGGCACAGTTCACCGGTTCTTGTTCACCGGTTTTTAAATCAATTTTTAAAAATTCATTTTTGTATACATCTGTGTTGGCATACAAGTAGTTGCCGTCCACATCAAAGGTACTGTTGTAAAGTTCAATACGTTTTGCTTCAATTCTTAGCTCTTGTACAGGTTGCCAAGTATACAATCTATAAATGTAGAGGTGAATATACCGATAACTGCTGGCTGCAAAGGTCATGGCCAGATAGTTGTTGTACTTGTCGACCTTTACTTCCAAAAGCTTACTTCTTTTATGCGAAGGTCCTTTAATTCGAATTTCGAACCTGTAATCGGAAAGTTCCTCCTGCATGCTTTGTCCGCAGGCGGATTGAACACCGATTCCGATTAATAGAATAAAAATGAATAGTAACCTTTGCATCTTTTTATGGGTTATAGGTTAAACGTTAAGTAACTGCAATGAAATGTCATTTCTGTTAAAGTTTTTTCAGCAGACTGGTCATCGATACTTTTTCTTTAAGGATTTGTGGTATTTCATCAATTTTAATTCGCTGTTGCTCCATGGTATCTCTGTCTCTGAGTGTCACCGTATCATCTTCCAGCGTGTCGTGGTCAATAGTTATGGCATATGGTGTGCCAATGGCATCTTGTCTTCTGTAGCGGCGGCCAATGGAATCTTTCTCTTCGTAATGGCATTTGTACTCAAATTTCAGATCGTTTATTATTGCACGTGCTTTATCGGGCAAACCATCTTTTTTTGTCAATGGCAATACGGCTAACTGCACGGGAGCTAATGCCGCAGGTAATTTTAGCACTATGCGCTGATCAGTTTTTCCATCCTCTTTTTCGATGGTTTCCTCTTTGTATGCTGCGCTCAATACGGAAAGGAACATCCGGTCTAAACCAATAGATGTTTCCATAACGTATGGAACATAACTTTCGTTGCGTTCGTTATCGTAATATTGTAGTTTTTTCCCCGAAAACTCCTGATGCTGTTTTAAGTCAAAATCTGTACGTGAGTGAATGCCTTCCAGTTCCTTAAACCCGAATGGGAAATTGAATTCAATGTCGGTGGCTGCTGTTGCATAGTGTGCAAGCTTATCGTGGTCGTGGAAACGTAACAGCGTTTCATCGTGTCCCAACGTTTTGTGCCATTTCATACGGCGTTCTTTCCATGTGTCGAACCATTTTTCTTCGGTGCCCGGCTGAATGAAAAATTGCATTTCCATTTGCTCGAATTCCCGCATTCTGAAGATAAACTGACGTGCCACAATCTCGTTACGGAATGCCTTGCCAATTTGGGCTATCCCGAAAGGAAGGTTCATTCGACCGGTTTTTTGCACATTCAGGTAATTCACAAAAATGCCCTGTGCCGTTTCCGGACGCAGATAAATTGTTGCTGCATCACCATCTACCGAGCCTATTTTTGTGTCGAACATTAGGTTAAACTGTCGAACATCTGTCCAGTTTTTGGTGCCGCTCACGGGGCAAGCAATTTCTGCATCGATAATAATCTGACGTATTTCTGCCAGGTCGTCCGCTTCGCCGGCTTTCCTGAACCGATCTAATACACCGTTTATTTTATCCAGGTTTTTTAGTACCCGTGGATTTGTTTCTCTGAATTTCGTTTCGTCAAAGTCGTCTCCAAACTTCTTCTTTGCTTTTGAAACCTCTTTGTCTACTTTTCCCTCTAATTTCTGGATGTATTCTTCAATAAGTACATCGGCTCGATAGCGTTTTTTCGAATCCTTATTATCGATGAGGGGATCGTTAAATGCATCAACGTGGCCGGAGGCTTTCCACACTGTGGGATGCATGAAAATTGCCGAATCGATACCTACGATGTTTTCGTTGAGCATCACCATAGAGTTCCACCAATATGTTTTTATGTTGTTTTTTAGTTCTGCTCCCAGTTGTCCGTAATCATATACTGCGCTTAAACCATCATAAATTTCGCTTCCCGGAAAAATAAATCCATACTCTTTAGCGTGTGATATGATTTTCTTAAATGTATCTTCTTGACTCATAGTTATATCCTTCTTAATTTTGAACGTACAAAAGTAGCTTAAAAATGTGATGTTTCATAATACATTTATGCTTTTCTGTCGGGTCAACAAGGGTTTTCATCAAATCGTATGCCATGGTTAAATATCCAATTATGGGGTTAACGGTTTAGTAAACTGCTTTCTGTATTTTTAACATACAATACCAACCTTCGTATTCGGAGCCGAAGAACTTGTATTACAAATGCGGCAATAATTGATGTGAAATTGAAATTAATTCCTTTGCTGCAAAATCTTATATCTCCTGTAAGGTATTTTATAACTTCAAATCTCTAATTTTGCCATTATTTGATGGTTTTTTGTTTCTTTTGTAGTGTGAAGAGGTTTGCATCTTTGCTTGCCCAAAGCAGACTAGTTTAAATTTTACTGCCGGAAATCGGCAGTAAAATATAGGGGAGCGAAGACGGACGATATCGAAAATACTTGTCTTTATTAGGTTTTAAAACGTTTCGAATATGGAACTGAAGTATGACTTTTTAGTGATTGGCAGTGGAATTGCCGGCTTAAGTTTTGCCCTCAAGGTAGCTGATCACGGTAGTGTTTGTGTTTTAAGTAAAACGCGCATTGAAGAAACCAATACGCGTTATGCACAAGGAGGTATTGCGGCAGTTACCTATGAGCCGGATAACTTTGAAAAGCATATTGAAGATACGTTAAACGCTGGCAGCTACATTAATAAGCGCGAAATTGTGGAGATGGTAGTGCATGAAGGGCCGCAGCAAATTGAACAGTTGCTTCAGTGGGGGACACGGTTCGATAAAACCGATAGTGGAGAATTCGAATTGGCCAAAGAAGGTGGGCATACCGAGAAACGAATTCTACATCATAAAGATAATACAGGATTGGAAATTCAAAACTCCTTGGTCCGCAATGCGCACGCTCATCCGAATATTACCATTCTCGACCACTATTTTGCTATCGATCTTATTACGCAACACCACTTGGGACGGATTGTTACACGTTACGATGAAGATACTACCTGTTTCGGTGCTTATGCAATTAATTTGAAAAATCAGGTGCTTCATACCATCCTTGCGAAAACTACGCTGCTGGCCACCGGGGGAACAGGAAACTTGTATCAAACTACCACAAATCCCGAAATTGCTACTGGCGACGGTGTAGCTATGGTTTACCGGGCCAAAGGTGTAGTAGAAAATATGGAGTTTGTTCAGTTTCATCCTACGGCGCTCTATAATCCGGGCGAAAATCCTTCATTCCTTATTTCGGAAGCTGTGCGAGGTTTTGGAGCTGTTTTGCGAAACCAGAATGGCGAAGCGTTTATGGATAAATACGATTCCCGCGGATCATTAGCGCCACGCGACATTGTGGCCAGAGCTATTGATACGGAAATGAAAATTCATGGTCACGATTATGTTGAGCTCGATTGCAGGCACCTCGATCAGGAAAGTTTGTTTAATCATTTCCCTAATATTTATAAAAAAATTAAAACACTGGGAATCAATCCGGCAGAAGACCCGATTCCGGTTTTGTTTGCAGCACACTACCAGTGCGGTGGTGTAAAAGTGAATATGCACGGAGAAAGCTCCATCAAAAATCTTTACGCTGTAGGAGAGGTTGCTTCGACCGGTCTGCATGGTGGTAACCGACTGGCATCTAACTCATTGCTCGAGGCCGTTGTGTTTGCCGACAGGGCCGCCAAAGATGCTATTGCAAGAATTGGCTCCGTAAATTATCAAGAAAATATTCCTGCATGGAACGACGAGGGAACAACCCATCCCGAAGAGATGATTCTTATTACCCAGAATTATCGCGAAATGCGACAAATAATGACAAATTATGTGGGTATTGTACGGTCAGATATGCGGTTGCATCGGGCTTTGTTGCGTTTGGGCATTATTTATCGGGAAACGGAAGATTTGTATAAAAAATCAAAAATCTCACAAACATTATGTGAGCTCAGGAATTTAATTAATATTGGGTATCTGGTTATTAAAATGGCATTGCGGCGGAAAGAAAGTCGCGGACTACATTATAACCTCGATTATCCGCCCGGAGAAGGAAAAACCACTAATTGATAAGAATAATTACCATGCTGAAAACGGGTTTTAAAATATTTTTCATAGTACTTGCTGTTACGTCCATTGTTTTGGGCTATTTTTATTTTTTCGATAGGCATAAAGTAGTACCCAATCCGGCCGAAATCTTTAGCAAGAGTGGGGGACTATTGCTAATAAATAAGCCTGATGAACTTGAGCTGGCGCTTCAAACAGAACCTATTCATGCAATTGTTAGTCAAAAAGATTCAACATATTTCGATGCAGCAAAATTTGTAAATGCCGCCAATAAGGAGCAACAACTGAAAAGTATACATGTGGCATTGGAAACCATTAGTGATACTTTGCGACCAATATTCGTTTTTGAAAGCTTTTCAATAAACCTGTCCGGCGTTTTGTATAATTGGAGTAAGCAGTATTTGAATAACCGGTATAAAGTAGTAGAAAAAACTTCAGACGTTGATTATGCAATTGCTTATTCGGAAGGCGCTCCCTACTTTTACTTTAGCGAGATCGACGGACTGTTTTTGCTTGCTTTTGGGAAAGATGAACTCTTACAAGCAGTGGAACAAGTTCGGGAATTTGTCTCTTTAGGCAAAATGCATAAACTTATTAAAACTGCCGGCACGAATTCAGTGGCAACGCTTTTCCTCCGGCCGACACATTTGCTCGATCATTTTAAAACAATATTGAAAAACAATACTACCGATTCACTTTATCTTTCCGATATTTTAGTTTTTGATTTGTACTTTCGTGACAATAACCTTATGCTTAGCGGGATGTCTGATGTGTCGAGCAATTCTGTTTCTCAACAATTGGCAAATACCGAAGGTAGTAACTTCTCGTTACCGGGTGTAATTCCCGAAAAATCGGGTTTTATTTATCATGTTTCTTTTGCGTCCTATTTCGAACAAATAAACATTCCCCAAAAAGACAAAGATTATCTTGAATGGCTGAATAAATGGTCGGACAATGAGGCTGTTGTATTCGTCACCGACGGTGAACCGTGTGTAGCAGTAAAGGTGAAAGGCAAGTCGGTTGCCCGGCAGTCACTTGAAAATTATTCCAAACAGTTTGGTAGTGCATCCAAAACCGTGCAATATAAATTCGATAATTCGACAACTTTCGATATCAAACAATCTAACTTTAATTGGATTGCATATTTAATTCCCGGTGAGATAGATGTGAAAAGCCCGTTTAAATATGGCTCCGTAATAGACGAATATGTTGTGTTTGGTAATAATATCGACATTATGAAATCAATTTGTCGGAATACGGTGTTGCAGCAGAATATGAAGGCTACATACCAATTTCAGGAACATGCTTCGTTGTTGTCTTCTAGGTCGGGTCGGTTTATTTATTCAGATTTTAATCAAAAAAGTTTGCGATATTATTTTTCGGAATCGGTAACAAACTTTTTACAATCCGTTGGAATGTTCGACCTGTTTCATACCGTTGCATGGCAAAGTACCGGTAGTGGCGAACATATCTATAACCACATTGTTTTGTACCGTTCAGAACACGAGATTAGCAAAAGCAACGTGCGGTGGAAAACCAAGCTGAAAAGTTCTGCCTCCTTAAAGCCGGTTGTTGTTAAAAATCATGACACCGGCAGAGAGGAGATTATTGTCCAGGATGAGAAGGATTTTCTTTATCTGATAAATGCAAAAGGACGAATTTTGTGGGAGAAATTGCTCGATGGACCCATAATGAGTCAAATTGTTCAGGTCGATAAATATAAAAACGGCAACTTGCAATACCTTTTTAATACTGCTGGAAAAATATATTTGGTCGATCGTAATGGAAATGACGTGGAGCGTTTTCCGGTAAAACTCAGTGTGAAAGCCTCTGCCGGTTTGTCGGTTTTCGATTATGATAATAGTCGAAACTATCGCGTATTTATTCCTTTGGAAGATAGACGCGTGCGTCTCTACGATATCGATGCAAATATTGTATCCGGTTGGGATTTTACTAAAGCCGATGCCGTAGTAAAGACTCCGGTACAGCACTTTAGGTTTGACGGAAAAGACTTTATTGTTTTTGCCGATTCGTTGAGACATTACATTCTTAATCGTCAGGGACAACATCGGGTGAAACCCGAATTGCTATTAGGGAAAGCTGCGCAAAACGAAGTGTTTTTTGATTCAAGAAAAGCTCGGTGGGTTTCGTCAACACCTAATGGCAAACTTTTGTATATCGACCTTGCCGGCGATGTGCAACAAAAAGTCATCGATACCTTGTCGGCGGCACACTATTTTCTGTTTGCCGATTTAGATCGGGATGGTCATAAAGACTACATATTTATCGATGGAAATAAACTGAAAGTTTTCGGTAGCAACCACAAGTTAATGTTCTCCTACACTTTTCGAAATGCCATTCAGGAGCCACCCGCGTATTACTTGTTTTCGCGACACAAAGCGGGACTTGGCATTGTAGACAAAGTTGCCGGAAAAGTATATATGTTTGGACATAATGGAAAACAATTTGCTGGTTATCCGTATCCGGGTATCACACCGTTTACAATCAGTTTAATGCGTGGAGTTTCCGGTTTTCAGCTAATTGTAGGAAATTTCGACGGGTTTTTGTATAATTACCAACTTAACTAATTTAACATGGAACATTTTTTTGCAGCATTTTTGGTGGTGGCCGTAATGTTAGAAATGTATGAAATAAATTTTGCGCGAAAACTCGTTTCTAAAGGGAATGTATACGTGCAATCGCTAACCACCATTGTTTCTACAGGTCTGCTGTATGGACTTTTCATTTTTATGGGGTGGCTTGCCAGCGATTTAACACCAACATTTAATTCGCTAATGCAACAAGTCCTCGCTGCCGGAGCTATTCTAATACTTGTTGCTTATAGCTTTATCAGGAATAAGCGTTACCGCAGCGCGGATACTGTTGTCTATGGCAATTTTTCACTTTTTATATTATTAGTGGTTGGACGAAGTATTTTACACCTAATTACCGGCTTTGTAATAGGGCTGCTCGAAGTCAGTATTGAGTGGTTTTATCAAGGGTTTCTGTTGGGGGTGGTTTTATTTGGCGCTGCTGTAATGTTGGGTAAAAAACCGGCAGAGAAGATTTTTGGTATTAGAGTTGGATACATAAAAATTATATCGTACATCATAGCTGCGGTTCTAATATTTTTTTAATTTAAGCACCATGGGCATTTTAAAATTTTTGTTAATCGTATTTGCGGTTTTTTACATAATAATCTTGATTGGTAGGTTTTTTCTTTATCGATTTGTAAAAAAAAGCAAGGAGCGATTTAATCAGCAGGCCAACCAACAACAAGAGCGTACCCGCTCCGATGGCACTACTTATGTGGAATATCAACCAGAGGAAAAAAAGAATATTCCCAAAGATGAAGGAGAATATGTCGATTATGAAGAAATAAAATAATGGGAGTGTTTGGAGGCCAAAAAATCTTTACTATATTTGCAATCCCAATTCAAGCCCGGATGGCGGAATTGGTAGACGCGCTGGTCTCAAAAACCAGTGGGCTTAGCCCTTGCCGGTTCGATCCCGGCTCCGGGTACAAAGGTCGTTGAGTTTTCAACGGCCTTTTTTCGTACATTTGTATTTTTTAACTGTGTACGCCATGTGTAACCTAATAATGGTAACTTACTTTTAATAGAATGAATGGAACCCAAACGGTAATGTTTTTAGCTAATTCTACTAAGGAAAATTGTAGAGTGACTTGTTTAACCTATACAAATTAATTCCGATGGATAACCGAGATAAAATTCAGAAGCAGTTGCAATTCGATAAAAGCTATCTCGAAATGGCGAAAATCTGGGCTCAGAATTCCTATTGCAAACGCAAACAAGTAGGTGCCCTAATTGTCAAAGATCGTCAAATTATTTCTGACGGATTTAACGGCACGCCCGCCGGATTCGAAAATATTTGCGAAAATGAGAACAACATCACCAAACAATACGTTCTTCACGCGGAGGCAAATGCCATAACCAAAGTGGCCAAAACGAATAACAGCAGTGAGAATGGTACACTTTATGTCACTATGTCACCATGTATTGAATGTTCAAAGCTTATTATTCAGGCCGGAATTAAACGTGTAGTTTTTGCCGTATTATACTCTAACCACGAAGGCTTGGTGCTTTTAGAACGTGCCGGTGTAGAAGTTATTCACCTGACAGATGACAATGAATAAGATCAATGATAAATAGAACATTATGATTAATAATAAATTTAGTAAGATTCTTTTCCCAATAACTATTGCTATTGCAATTCTGGCTGGCTTATTTATACACAAATTCTTTTTCTCAACAACTCAGGTTGTTCATAAACCAACCGATAATATTACTAAAATAGATCAGTTGCTTCGAAAAGTTGCTATTGACTACGTCGATCCTATGGATTATGATTCCATACAGGAATTGGCTATACCAGATATCATCCAAAACCTCGATCCACACTCGTCGTATATTCCTGCCAGACTCAAAAAAGAAGTTGATGCTCCCCTACAAGGGGCGTTCGATGGAATTGGCATACAGTTTAACATGCGCAACGATACCGTGATGGTGATTCAGCCTATTGCCGGAGGTCCCAGCGAAAAAGTGGGTATTATGGCCGGAGACCGTATTGTGAAGGTAAACGATACGCTTATTGCTGGTGTGAAAATGTCTACACGCAAGGTTATGAAACGATTGAAAGGAAAGCGCGGAACGAAGGTAACTGTTAGTGTGCGACGGCCGGGAGCCGATGAATTAATCGATTTTGAAATTGTACGCGATAAAATTCCAATTTATTCCGTAGACGTATCCTATATGATCGATGATGAAACGGGATACATTAAAGTAAATAAATTCTCCAGGAATACTTATAGTGAGTTTATGCAGGCAGCCAATAAACTGAAAGCTAAAAAAATGAAAAACTTGGTTGTCGACTTGCGAGCCAATGGCGGTGGCGTTATGGAGTCAGCAGTTAGAATGGCCGATGAGTTTTTGCAGCCCGGAAAAATGATTGTTTATACTCAGGGAAACAATCGCCCCAAACAAGAATATAGATCATCGCGCCAGGCGTTTCTTGCCAATATTCGTGTGGCCGTGCTTGTAGATGAGTGGTCAGCTTCGGCCTCCGAAATTTTTGCCGGTGCTTTACAGGACAATGACAAAGGGATAATTGTGGGAAGGCGCTCTTTCGGGAAAGCTCTTGTGCAAGAGCCTTTTTATTTCGACGATGGTTCAGAATTACGAATTACAGTCGCCAGATACTATACACCCACAGGCCGCTCGATACAAAAGCCTTACGAAAATGGCGATGAGGAAACCTACAGAGAAGATATTACCCGACGATACCTCAATGGAGAGTTCTCTCAGGTCGACAGTACTCAATTTGCCGATAGTTTACGATACGAAACGCCAAAAGGAAAAATCGTTTATGGCGGAGGCGGTATCATGCCCGACGTATTTGTGCCGGTAGATACCACCGCAGGTAGCGATTTTTTATATGCCGTGCGACGCAAAGGCTTAATGTACTCTTTTGCATACGATTATACGGATAAAAATAGAACCGAGTTGAATGTATTTGATCAGCACGAAAAGCTTTACCAACATCTTCAAAATAAAAATATTCTGAATCGATTTGTGGCTTTTGCCAAAAAGAAAGGCGTTACCCCGAAAGGTGACGATTTAGCAGTGTCGGGAGAGGTTATTCGCGTTCAGGTAGCGGGCTTAATCATCAGAAATATACTTAGCGATGATGGATTTTACCCGGTAATTCATCAAATTGATAATACGTTATCGCGAGCAGTTGAAGAACTGGAAAATAAAAAATGACAACTAGCATTTCGGCTTTGGGTTCAATCTTAACATCAAAGACCCGGAATGCATTTGATTGTTTTAAACGTTACTTAATTGTATATTCTAAGAAACCGTCCATCAAACGTGGTTTTATACTGATTTAACGGGAACTTACTCGGGCCTTCAATTAATGCCCCATCTTCAATATAATACCGGCTTTTACACGAGTCGCACTCCATAAATAGTGTGTTGTCGGGTATTACAGTAACACGTGTATTGAATTCGGCTTCGTACGGACATGTACGTTCAATTGCCGAAAATTCATTAAAAGTTTTGCGGTACAAAATAATCCCACTTAATCCGCCCGTAATATTTTTGTAGTTGCCCGGAACTAAATCATTGTAACTGGCATCGTTCATATCTATGGTAATATTAACATAAACATCGGGAACTGGGTTTTCTTTATCCTTACAATGGCTTAGTAAAAGTACAAGCAAAATGGGGAATACATAACTGAGTGTACGAATCATAGTATTTTGAATAAATGTGAATTTTTTAGTGATTTATTGTACTAAAAGTTATTTTTTTGTGGTTGCGTTACCATTCTGATTTTTTTTGAGTCTTATCTAAAAAACTAATTAGCCTCTAAACCCCAAAAGAAGGGTTTCTCAAACGCTGAATTTTAGCGCTTCCTCTCTGGGGTGTATAGACAAAAATCAGTCCTTTTAGGACTTTTTAGATGGAACCCGTTATTAAAATCGAAATAACTCCAATTCGTTTTTTAATAAGTCATTTAATCTGAAAAATCTTCCAGAAATAATAATTTTCTAAATGGAATCGTATATTTGCATACACAATATATATACAATTTATACTTTGATTTATTGCAAAAATACATTAATATTACGATTTAAACATATTTTGCTATTAGGTGTCATTTTTTTTTTGCCGGATGCGCATCCACTAGTAATGTATCGTATTCAATAGATCAGGGGAAAGTTGGGAAGAGCGGCCGTATAGGATTGAAGTTTCGGATTGAACGATTCAAAGAAAACAGGAATCAAAGAAAAGAGGAGCGAATTGAGCAAAGAGCCATTCGTAAGAACGAAAGAGCCATTCGTAAGTTCAATCGAAAGTTTCAGGATAAGCGCGCAAAAAGAATGATGAAAAAAAGTGCGTGGCGTTCGAAAAGAATAAACAATCGAAAGCACCTGTTTCACTTTTTTGAACGGGTAAATTTGAGTTATTATAAATATGGTAGATTATTTAGAGACGGTTATTACGGTTTTGATCGGATTAGGCGCATACTTGATAAGCGTCATCAGCCGCGGCAAAAAGGGAAACGCCGCAGCCAGCTCCGCAGCCGATTCCGATATGCCTTCGACTCAGGAATTCGAGCTGGAGAACAAGCAATCGAATGGTTCGGAGACATACCTCACAGATTATTCCGAGAGCGAAGATGATACTAATATAGTAAGACCAACAAACGAAATGTCTAACCATAAATATTCAGCTATGAGAGAAGATGAATCAACAATCAACGACCCTCCAGTGCCACAGATGGCAAAATCATCAGGAATGGACAATTATTCCACTTCCGGTGAGGTAATTACAACACGCAAGGTTACCAAAAAACCGTTTAATGCGAAAAAAGCAATCATTTACGATGCAATAATTAACCGTAAATATTTTTAACGAAGTGTTAGGTTTTTGTTAACTTTTCTTTGCTTTTTTTGGATATGTGGGTATTAAATAATTATATTTACCCTTTCAAAATTGGATAGTTCTAAATAAAAATAAGTGATTATGTTAAGAAAGATACTCTATGTAGTTCTTGCTCTGATCTCTGCAAGCGCCCTTTACGCCCAGTCCGGGACAGTAAAGGGGACAGTCACAGATGCGGAGACTAATGAGCCAATCCCTTTTGCCAATGTGGTGGTGGAAAGGAATGGGAATCAAGTTGCAGGTACCATCACAGATTTCGATGGTAATTACACAATTAAACCGGTTCCTTCTGGTAAATTCGACGTACTTGTTTCGGTCGTAGGTTACCAAACGAAAAAAATGTCAGGCGTTACTGTTAGCGTCGACCAAATTCGTTTCCTCGATATTGAAATTAATTCGGTATCTATCAAAATCGATGAAATAGAAATTGTGGAGTACAAGGTTCCACTCATCGATAAGGATAACACACAAACCGGTGGTACGGTAACTTCAGAAGACATTGCAAAAATGTCCGGTCGTTCGGCCGAGTCGGTTGCCGCAACCGTAGGTGGTGTGTATCAGGAAGACGGAGAAATTAAATCGGTACGTGGTGCTCGTGAAGATGCAACCACATATTATATCGATGGTATTAAAGTTCGTGGATCGAAAGGTATGCCCAAATCTGCTATTGAGGAAGTATCGGTAGTAACGGGAGGTTTAGCTGCCAAGTACGGTGATGCTACTGGTGGTGTTATTAGTATTACTACGAAAGGCCCTTCTCGGAACTTTTTTGGAAGTGTGGAACTTATGACTTCTGTAGACGGATATTTCGATAACCTGGCTGCAGCTAGCGTATCAGGGCCGCTTTTCTCTAAAAAAACAACAGACCCCGAAGATCCTACTAAAGTTAATAAAGAAACAGTTGCCGGTTATTTCTTGTCGGCAGAAGCTACTTATACAAAAGACTCCAGACCATTTAATACCGAAGTTTGGAAAGTGAAGGATAATGTGGTAGACGATCTATTGGCCAACCCAATTGTGCCGGATCCCTACTCACCATCTACAGTGCTTTCTGCCGAGTATTTGCGTTTGAACGATTTCGAAAAAGTAAAAGCTAAAGAAAACGCTCAGAATTATGGCGCCAACGTTTCGGGAAAAATTGACATTAAACCTTTCGAAGGCGCAAATATTACCCTTGGGGGAACCTTTAATTTTACACACGAGAATGCTTTTGTAAGAAGCTACCAGTTTATGAATTGGGAAGAGAATCCGCAAACTAAAGATTATACATGGCGTACATATTTACGTTGGACGCAACGCTTTAAAAATGCCGAAATTTCGGAAGATCAACAGGCCTCTCTAATTACCAACGTATACTATAGTGCTCAAATCGATTTTAGTCAAAATTTTGGTGGTTTGGAGCACGAAAAATATGAAGATGATTTTTTCAAATACGGTTACTATGGTAAGTTTGATATTCGTTCGCTGAACACTTATTCATATGGAACCGATGAGGAAAGCGGTTATACAGGGTATCTTCACAATGGATTTATCGAAACTCTCGACACAGTTACCTCGACGAGCGTTAACCCTGTTGCAGGGCGTTATAATGAGCTTTACTACGAAAACTATAACTCCAACAATAATGCCACATTCCTTCCTACGTTAACAGACCTTTTGTTAGGTGGTGGATATGTAAATGGTGATGAGTTTCAGGGTATTCAACTCCCCGCTGTTACATTAGATGGCAATACAGCTACTTTAGCTGTTCCGGGAACCATTTATAACGATTATTACACATACGATAACCAACAATTCCGTTTGTCTGCTAATGGCTCAGCTGATATTGGCGACCATGCTTTTTCTGCAGGCCTCGAATTCGAAATGCGATTCGATCGTCAGTACCGGGTTTTCCCCAGAGGAATTTGGGGACTGGCTCGTCAGTATATGAATGACCATATCAAGGAATTGGATTTTAATGATCCTCAACCTGGATATGTTACAGACCAGAATGGTGATGTCGTATTAGACCCTTACGGTAATCAAGTTTTTAACGACACCGTTGATTACGCACGACAAGTTTCTTATGAAAGTCAGTACTTGTTTGATTATAGCTTTCGTCAAGCCAATGGACTTAAAAACGATGAGTGGGTAAACATTGACGGGTATGATCCGGAGGATATGGATATTGCATATTTCAGTGCTGATGAACTGATCAACAATGGAAATAACTTAGTTTCTTATTATGGATTCAACCATAAAGGTGAAAAAGTAGGACTTGATGTTGATTTCAATGACTTTTTTACTGATAGTTATCAATTGTATAATGATCAAGATGACCTTAGTCAATCGGTTACTGTTTTTAATCGCGAAATTCCCGTTTATCAACCCATTTATGCCGCTGGATATATCCAAGATAAATTTGCCTTCAACGATTTGGTTTTTAATGTTGGTCTGCGTTTGGATTATTACGACTTGAACCAAAAAGTGTTGAAAGATAAATATGTATTTTACGATACTTACAAAGTAGGCGATGGGGTTTTGGAAGATCAAATTCCGGGCAATATTCCTGATGGTGCAACCATTTATGTAATGGATTACTCTGAAACATCGATGGAGGTTACAGGCTTTCGCGACGATGAAACCTGGTATACTGCTAATGGTACGGAAACAAATACTTCTACAGCTGTTGAAGGTGGAAAGGGAATTCAACCTTACTTAAAAAATGCAAACGAGGATCAAGTTGGTAGCGATCTTTTTCTTGATGCTTTTGAAGATTACAGCCCCGAAATTGTATTGATGCCACGTATTTCATTTTCATTCCCCATTTCTGACGAGGCCTTGTTTTTTGCTCACTATGATATCTTGACAAAACGTCCCGGTAATTTTGAGGCGCGATTAAATTATATTGATTATTTGAGCATATATAATAGAACCGGTAATTTAATTCCAAACCCAAACCTTCGTCCGGAAAAAACGATCGATTATGAATTGGGTTTCCAACAAAAAGTGGGAAAAACAAGTTCAATTAAATTATCTGGTTTCTATCGCGAAATGCGCGATATGGTTCAGGTTCGAAACCTTGATGGTGCTTTCCCGGTTAATTACTTAACTTATGACAACCTTGACTTCGGTACTGTGAAAGGTTTGACTGCCACATTCGATTTACGTCGGACTGGTAATGTATCTTTGCGAGCCTCCTATACCTTGCAGTTTGCCAAAGGTACAGGTAGTGATCCCACAACTGCTTTAGCGCTTGTGCAAGCTGGCCAGCCTAACTTACGAACTATTAACCCACTTAATTTTGATAAACAGCATAGCTTTGTTATAACGGGAGATTATCGTTTTGCTGATGGAGACCAATATAATGGTCCAAAAATATTTGGGAAAGACATCCTTGCAAATGCAGGATTAAATATTGTATTGAATACTGGGTCAGGTACTCCTTATAGTTTAAGAGATGTTGGTAGTGGAAACCTCATAGGTAGAATTAATGGATCTGTTATGCCTTGGCGTACTACGCTTAACATGCGTATCGATAAAGATATATACTGGAAGCTTAAAGGTGCAGAAGGCGATAACTCAAAAAGCATTATCTTTAATATATATGCCGATGTGCAGAATGTATTAGATGCTGCTAACATTTTAAGTGTATATGAAACAACAGGTAATGCCGATGATAATGGATACTTAACCTATTCAGGAAATCAATCAAGCATAGGGGCGCGTAACGACGAGGAGTCATTCCGTAATTTCTATAGCCTTTATGTGAATAGCCCCTATAATTATAATATGCCCCGTAGAATTTCTTTGGGTGTCATGGTAAGTTTCTAAAATATTATAAACAGAGATACAATGAAAAAGCAGAATTTTTTAATCATATTAATTGTTTTATTCTCTTTAATAGGGATGGATGCTTTGGCATACTACAACCCCAGTCAGAAGAAGGATAATTCAAAAGAGATAAAGTCTGTAGGAGCCGGGTGTTTACCAGCGACTGCATTCAAAATCCTGGAATTTAACAACGTAAGAGCCCGTGTGAATAACGGGGGTGATATGTGGTGGGACTTTGGTAGTGCCATTTACCAAGTACCAAAAACACAAGATGCTAGTGCTTTGTTTGCCGGCTCTATTTGGGTTGGTGGTGTTGATACTAACGGGCAGTTACGTTTAGCTGCTCACAAATTTAGAGAAGATGGTAGTGATTTTTTCCCAGGACCTCTTGTTGCTGGTGAAGAAAGTCCGAACGTGGGTAATGTGACTGCTGAAATTTGCACACGCTACGATCGTATGTATTATGTAACTAAAAATATGGTGAGCGAGTTTATTGCATATAGTAATTCAGAATTTCCGGAATTGGATTTTGCTGATTATACCATTCCGGAGGTTATTAGTAGTTGGCCAGCGCATGGGCCTACTGAAGATCTATATGATCGGTTTTTGGCTCCTTTTAAAGATGTAGATGGTGATGGTGTATATAACCCCGGTGCCGGAGATTACCCTTATTACATTTTTGATAGTAAAAATTACGACTGTAATTCCATTCCCGAACGCGAAGCCGATAGTTTGAATAACGAGGACATGACTCTTTTTGGCGATGCAACTGTATGGTGGGTATATAACGATCGTGGTAATATTCACGGTGAAACTGGCGGTGAGGCTATTGGCATGGAGTTTCGTGCTCAGGCTTTTGCCTTTTCTACTAACGATGAGCTAAACAACATGACGTTTTACAATTATCAAATCATTAACCGTTCCTCCTTTACACTAAAGGATGCATATTTTGGTGTGTGGACAGATGCTGATTTGGGAGATGCATTTGATGATTTTGTCGGATGTGACGTCGGTCGCGGGTTAGGTTACCTGTATAATGGAGAGTTAATAGATGAGGATGGGGATTCTCCAGGTTATGGTAAATTTCCTCCGGCCGTAGGTATCGACTTTTTTGAAGGACCATATATTGATGCTTCTGGGAAAGATGAGCTAAAAACGATGAAAGATGAAAATGGTAATTTGATATGCGGTGTAGGTGTTGCAGACTTTAATGGCGATGGTGAACCAGATACTTTAGTAAATGAAGGTAATATTGCCTTTAACGGGAATCTTAACGGTTTGAATTTTGGCGATGGTGTTGCCGATAATGAACGTTGGGGAATGCGTCGTTACATTTATCACAATAATGGAAGTGGTGCCTATGATGACCCACAAACAGCCCCGGATTACTACCGCTATCTTACTGGCTATTGGACTAATGGAGAAAGAATGAGTTATGGAGGGACAGGACATGATGGTACTGGCCCCGATGCCGATTTCATGTTTCCTGGAGACACCGACCCGTGTAATTGGGGAACAGGTGGTGTGCAACCTCCAGGCTACGGACAAGAAACTGGGAAATATTGGAGTGAAATTGATGAGGGTAATGAACCATATGATAGGAGATTTATTCAATCTGCAGGACCTTTTACATTGGAACCCGGTAATGTAAATGATATTACAACAGGTGTAGTGTGGGCTCGCGCTTATGAAGAGGATTTAATGGCTAGTGTATATGCTGTTCAAAAAGCAGATGATAAAGCGCAAGCCTTGTTCGAGGAGTGTTTTCAAATGATAGATGGCCCGGATGCCCCTGATTTGACTATTATTCCTATGAGTAATAAATTTATCTTTCACATTAGTAATGAACCGATCTCCAATAACTATTTAGAACAATATGAACAGGAAGATTACTTTATCTCAGAAGAGTATGAAGATCGGATGTTCAGGTTCCAAGGGTATCAGGTATACCAATTACGAGATAAAAATGTTACCTTGAGTCAGCTTCAGGATCCAAACTATGCTCAAATTGTTTTTCAGTGTGATGTGAAGGACAATGTTGAGGATTTGGTTAACTTCGAATACGATTCAGATATTGAGGGTACTGTGGGTACAAAAATGGTTACTGCTAGTAATAGTGGTATTGTCCACACCTTCGAGTTAACAACAGATGGTTTTGGATCTGGATCTAGTCGAGAGTTAGTTAATAATAAAAAGTATTATTATGTAGCTGTTTCGTATGCACATAACGAGTATAAGGAATATAGCCAAGTAGATGGTGATCTTCTTGATGGTCAAGCACAACCCTATCTTGCTAGTCGTAAAAGTGTAAATGGCGAGATTCCTACGTATGAAGTTATCCCCCATCCTCGAAATATGGATAATGGTGGAACGGATCTTAATTCTGATTATGGCACTCAACCTGCAGTTACACAGGTAGAAGGTCAGGGCTTTGCCCAAAAATACCTGAAATTCGAAGAAGGAGTAGAGGAGCGCATATTAGCAGGAGAGAAACTTACTGAACTTCCATACCAAGCTGATTATAGTCCGCTAAATGTTAAAATTGTAGATCCTTTTAATATTTCAGCTGGTGAATACTACGTAGGTATTTGCGCAGACTCTGTTCACCCTGAACATAGCTTCACACAAGTTTTTCCGGTCTTTGGTCAGTTTAACTCCAACTCTTGGGGCTACATTAACGATAGTAAATGGTTCTTAGCTCAAGTCACCGAAAATGGTACTTTTGATACGCTCGCTATATCGGATACATGGATGTCGGAAAAGAACGAAATTTTGTTCGATACTTTAGGTATTTCGATCGACGTTGAACAATATCAATTCCCACTGGGTCAAAACCTTGGAGATTGGTACTGGAATAATAATTTGGTGAATAATGGATATTTGGGGTCTGCTTTGGAATTTGAAAATCCTGAAGAGCCATGGTTATCATTTGTCCCAGATGGTGAGGGCGCTACAGTCGTAAACTGGATTCGTGCCGGCCTCAATACTGAAGGTGGAGTGTGGGCTGATTTCTCCGGAAATGGCGAACAGGATGAAGAAGGCGCCTTCGAGTCTGTTTTGGGAGGAACTTGGGCTCCGGTTCGATTAACTTCTACCACCACTTTTGGCCCTAACCCTGGTGGTCCTTTAGATGCTAACACAAAAGGTACAATTATACCAAGTGTTGATATCGTTATCACTCCGGGTAATCCTGATTTATGGACACGTGTTCCTGTATTAGAAATGACTGCTCAGGATCAGGGGTCAACATACAATCCCATGACTGAAGGTGGAGCATTGAAATTTGACTTAAGGGCAGGTTATTCCCTAGATAAGGAAGGTAATGCTAGCAGCACTTCTGTAGGTTCCTCTGATGAGAATGATCCAAACTATCTAGGTGGTACTGGTTGGAGCTGGTTCCCAGGTTATGCCATTGATGTTAATACCGGACGACGCTTAAATATGGCATTTGGTGAGTCTTCTGCTCTAGTAGGATTTAATGGGCGCGATATGTTATGGAATCCAGTGGAAGCTGTGGTTTCTGAAGATGGTAATGTAATATTTGGAGGGCTGCATTATCTATATGTATTTGCCTCTGACCAGCAGCTTGGTGGAGAGATTATGTATCCTTACGATAGTTTGCAGCACTTTGCAAATTTCATACACACAGATAGAAATGCCGCATTGAAATATTTGCAATGGGTGTCTATTCCCACTATTCGGAGAGGTTACGAATACGTTGACTACGACGGAATGCCTGATAATTACCTGCGTATTGAGTTGCGTGTTGCCCAACCATTTAACGTGGCTCGAGGGTATGATACAGTGGAGAACCCTATTAATAAAAATTACCCGCTATACAAATTTGATTTGACGGATTATGTACCTGAGGTTAATCAGAAACAAGTGGCAGAAGATGCACTTGAGTCTGTAAATGTTGTGCCAAATCCTTATTATGGTGGCAATGCGTACGAATTATCCCCATTAGAGTACAATGTTAAAATCATTAACTTGCCCGAAAGGTGTAGTATTAAGATTTATAATATGGCCGGAACACTTGTTCGTTCCTATCAGAAAGATAATCTTGAAACCATTATTGAATGGGATTTAAAGAATAACTATCGTGTGCCAATTGCCGGTGGTTTGTATATTATTCATATAGATGCTCCGGGAGTTGGAGAAAAAACCCTTAAGTGGTTTGGTGTTCTGCGTCCGGATGATTTAAGCTCATTTTAATTAAAAAGAAAGAAACATGTTGATTATGAAAAAGATAAGTATATTAATCATAACTGTAATCGGATTAGCGATTATTGCTCCGACCGTTCATGCCGGCAATGAAGAGCGTGCAGGTGAGGCCGGAGCCAGTGAATTACTTCTTAATCCATGGGCTGCATCTTCCGGATTTGGTAATGCTAATGTAGCTTCTGTACAAGGATTGGAAGGGATTTTTCTTAACGTGGCAGGTACCGCCTTCACGAATAAAACTGAACTAGGATTTACCTATACCGACTACCTTTCAGGAGCCGGTATAGGAATAAACTCATTTGCTTTTTCGCAAAAAGTTGGTGAGTCAGGGGCGTTTTCTGCTAGCGTTGTTTCATATAATTTTGGAGAACTCGACAGAACTCTTGTCGAAGCTCCCGATGGTAATGGAACCACATTTAAGCCAACATATACTAATATTACTGTAGGCTATGCACGCGAATTTTCAAATGCTATATATGGTGGTGCTGCTGTTAAAATTATTAACGAAGGTATCTCCAATTCAAAAGCTACAGGTATAGCTATTGATGCAGGTATTCAGTATGTAACGGGAGAAAGGGATCAATTTCGTTTTGGAATTACAATGCAGAACGTAGGTCCTAACATGAAGTTTTCAGGCGACGGGTTATCATTTAAAGGTACTACACCTAATGGGACAATACAAACCCTCGAGTATAGAGCACGGGAATTTGAATTACCCTCGCTTATTCGAATGGGATTGTCTTACGACCTTTTTCTTGCAGAAAACCATAACCTCTTGGTAGCCGGTAATTTTACGTCTAATTCTTTCACAAAAGATAATCTTCACTTAGGACTTGAGTACGGCTTTATGGACTACTTACGATTACGCGGTGGATTTATTTATGAAGATGGGATCTTTGATGAGGACGAACGTGCAACTGTGTTTACAGGGCTTACAGGTGGTTTGTCTGTTTTAGTACCTCTTAGTAAAGAAAATGGTTCTCGTTTGGCTATAGACTATAGCTATAGAGCCACTGCTGTGTTTGATGGCGTGCATTCTATTGGAGCCAGAATTATTTTATAGACCTTATTATTGAGAATTTGTAGCATACATTTCTCAAATTTTAATAAATTTGTAACATGCTCCGGGTTTACCCGGGGCATGTTTTCTTAAAAGGGTATGACCAATAAATTGAAAGTAGTGACTGAGATAATTACATGTTCGATCGACCATGAAAATGAAACGGTGAATTGTTTATACGTTTGCAATTGCAGTTATACTTAGGCAGAGGAAGAACATATATGTTATCGTTTAATCCTGGTCCTGTTTGGTTCGGGATTTTCTATATTTTGCAGGGCTTACTGTGAGGAAATCAGTTAACTTATCTTTTTTATATACTAGCCTCGAAGAGTTATAACTATTAAAAATAAATCAATAAAAATATGTCAACATTAAATTATGTGACCCTGAAAGGGTTGAAAAGACTAAAAGACGAATTAAATCAATTAAAGTCCATTGAGCGCCCAAAAGCTTCTCAGGCTATTGCCGAGGCTCGCGATAAAGGTGATTTGTCTGAAAATGCCGAATATGACGCTGCAAAAGAGGCTCAAGGTCTTCTTGAATTGCGTATATCAAAAATGGAACAATTAATTCAAAACTCTAGGATAATTGACGAAACCAAAATCGATTACTCTAAAGTTCAGATTATGACTAAGGTACGTATTAAGAACACAAAAAATAAGGCCGAAATGGTTTATTCCATCGTATCAGAATCTGAATCAGATTTGAAACAGAAGAAAATTGCTGTTAGTACCCCTATTGCTAAGGGTTTATTGGGTAAAAAAGTTGGCGATAAGGCCACTGTGGTTGCTCCAGCCGGAGAGATGGAGTTTGAAATTATGGAGATTTCGCCCATGTAATTCGAATTATTTATTTAAAAATAGTTTTATGGAAACCATTTTCACCAAAATTGCGGAGGGAGAAATTCCCGCCTATAAAATTCTCGAATCAGAACAATTTCTTGCTTTTTTAGACATTTCACCCTTAAAGCGTGGCCATATGTTGGTTATCCCAAAAAAACACACCGATGATTTGTTCGATATCGATGATCAGGAACTTGCTGAAATGATTGTTTTTGCCAAGAAAGTTGCAAAGGCTTTGAAGAAAACGTATCAATGTCGTAAAGTCGGTGTAGCTGTGCTTGGCCTGGAGGTGCCACATGCACACATTCATCTCGTGCCAATAAATGAGGAGAGGGATATTAACTTTTCAAATGCGAAATTGTCTTTGGAAGACGACGAAATGAAAGTTATTGCAGATACTATTAAAGGAAATTTGTAGGCCTTTCTTTATTACTTGGTGCAACCTACTTTTCTCTTAATATTTTAGTTCAATTGAGATAGCATTTTCTTTGGATGAGCACAATATTAAAATGGAGAAGACCCTTTTTTTACTTTTGAAATATGTCGGGCTATAAATTCTTTCGTATCTTGTTTCGGATTTTGGAATTGTGTGCAACTAAATAGTAAAGATGTAGAGATATGAGGGATTGTTTACTCGTTTTTTTGTTTATGTCAGTTGGGATTTATTCTGCTGCACAACAGGGGATTAATAGCGATTATTATAAATATGGCGCCTCGCCTTCCGCTCTGCCAGAATACCTGTTAAATGCTACAGGAGATTCGCCTGTCTATTTAGGTATTTCTGATCCTGATGTCGACTCTGCCACTGGTATTGCTCAGGCATTGAAAAGGGCTGAAACCTTGCTTTACTTATCTAATAGTGCAAAATCACGATCGTTGCATGATTATTATCTTGGTGAAGAGTATTCAGGTAGCGGAGGAACCTTTCAGTCGTTTATTCAGCTGGATCGCATAGATTCTGTGTTTATTCCATTTACAGTTATCGACACCTTTTTTACTGGTTTCAATGAGGTTTTAATACGAATAAAGCCGGAAGAAACACTCGATGATTTAATCAGTTTTTCCGTAGGTAGCTCATACGATATTTCGTACGAGAAATATCGTATGGAATACGAATGGGGCGGTGCTGTTGAATTTGAAGATCAAACGGATACCAGATTCTGTTTTTTTGGTGTTGATTCGAGTGCCAACACGTTGAGTGTTTTTCGGTATTCAAACCAATTTGATGTTTCCAGCACAACTAATGATGTAACAACCTACCTGCCCACTTTACGGTATAATTATGTTGAATCTCAACCCGGCAAACAGCAATATTTTAGATATGGGCTTTGGGTGCACTATATCGACAAGTTAATTTCGTTGATCGGTGAGGAGTCGCGAAGAGCGAATGAGCAAATTCGCAAAACAGAGGAAAATTATGGCGGCAACACTCAATTGAATCAAGGCATTGCAGCCAATAATTTATCCTTCGTTATTAATAAAATTACATTATCTGAGGGAGAGGTTGATTTAGATATCGAAGTTGAGTTTCTGCGTGTAAATCAACATGCCGATAACTAAGCTGACAGCTCTCGTATGGCTTTATTTATTCTTTTTATTGTTTGTTCTTTTCCTATTAATTCGATAATCGTAAATAAATCCGGTCCCATAGCTCCTCCTACTATACAAAGGCGTAAGCCATTCATGATGGAACCAAATCCAAGTTCATTTGAATTTATAAAGTTTGAGACTTCCTCTTTTAGCGGTTCTGCTTTCCAATCTTGCTGGTCTTCTAATAAATTACCAATTGTCTTTATAGCGTCGGGAACTGCGTTCTTCCAGCGTTTTTTTACCACTTTAGGATCGTAACTGTTGGGCGATTGGTAAAAAAACCAACTTTGATCCCAAAGTTCGTGCACAAAATTGACGCGTTCCTTAATGAGGACTACAATTTTTTCAGCTTTATTGATATCTGAAGCATAACCATTTGATTGAACAATTTCATCGAATAATTTTGCCAATTCGTTATTTGGTTTTCCCTGAAGGTATTTATGGTTAAACCACTTGGCTTTATCTGGATCAAAACGGGCTCCGGCCTTCTGAACTTTTTGCAGCTCAAAACTATTAATCAATTCGTCTAACGATAATATTTCCTGTTCTGTACCCGGGTTCCAACCGAGTAATGCAAGCATGTTTACAAATGCATCGGGAAAATATCCGTCTTCTTTGTATCCTGAAGCTACTTCGTTGTTTTCTCCTTTCCATTGTAGCGGAAAAACAGGGAAACCCATTTTTTCGCCATCACGCTTGCTTAGTTTTCCCTTGCCAGTCGGTTTTAAAATCAGAGGTAGATGAGCAAATTCAGGCATCGAATCTGTCCAGCCAAAAGCCTTATAAAGCATCACATGAAGGGGAAGAGACGGAAGCCATTCTTCTCCTCTGATTACATGCGAAATTTGCATTAAATGATCATCAACAATATTGGCTAAATGATAGGTTGGAAGGCCGTCTGATTTAAATAAAACTTTGTCATCCAATGTGTTTGTGTTAAACGAAATATGCCCTCGAATGATGTCGTTGATTTCTACCGTGCTGTTTTCCGGCATTTTAAACCGAACAACAAACGGTTTATTTGCTTCCAGTAGCTTGCTTACTTCGTTATCGCTTAAAGTACATGAGTTTCTCATGCGCATGCGCTCTTCCTGATTGTAAATAAATGTTCCGCCGCCTTGCTCGACTTCTTTTCGACGGTTCTCGATTTCCTCAGGTGTGTCGAAGGCATAATATGCCCAGCCGGAGTCTATTAGCCGATCGATATTTTCTTTATAAATATTTTTCCGTTCTGACTGTCTATAGGGTTCAAAGTCTCCACCAATAGTGTAGCCTTCATCAATGGCTATCCCACACCATTTTAATGATTTTACGATGTAGTCTTCTGCACCTTTTACATATCTCCCTTGATCTGTGTCTTCGATACGTAGAATAAATTTTCCGTTGTGCTTTTTAGCAAATAGATAATTAAAAAGGGCAGTTCTTACTCCTCCTATATGCAATGGACCCGTTGGGCTTGGGGCAAATCTTACTCTTACGCTCATACTACTAAGTTTATTTTAGTTATTAATTGTTTGCTTTTCTACGTTTATTCTAATTAAAGAATTCGTCATTAAAATCTTTTCCTTGTCCTTCTGTTTGATTTCCTTTTGTTTTGCAATCTAGCTTCATATAGAAATTTTCCGGTTCGGGGAATGTGTCTTTAGGAGAGATATTGAGCGTTGAATCGGCATGCACTTTCTGCATGAATAGTCCATAAATTGGTAATGCCATGTTCGCTCCTTGTCCGAGTAATATGCCGTCGAAATGAATGGAGCGTTCTTCCCCTCCTGTCCAAACCCCTGCTACTAGTTTAGGTACAATCCCCATAAACCAACCATCCGATTGATTGTTTGTGGTTCCGGTTTTTCCGCCAATTTCACCTTCAAGTTCATACTTGTAGCGTAGTCGAATGCTTGTGCCCTCATTTACAACAGCTTGTAGTAGGGTTATCATTAGGAAAGCAGCATTTTCTGAAATAGCTTCATTTTTCGGTGCTTTAAATTCCTCGAGGATATTTCCATTTTTGTCTTCAATGCGCGTAATGAAAATAGGTTTTGTGTGAATTCCTTTATTCGCATAGGTTGTATATGCACTTACCATCTCGAACAAACTAAGATCTGCAGACCCTAGTGCAATTGAGGGAACTTCAGGAATCGGACTTTCAACCCCCATTAGACGCACAATGTCAATTACTGCCTTTGGCTTGAATTGTTGCATTAGCCATGCAGAAATATTGTTTATAGAATGAGCTAATCCTGTTCTTAAAGTTACTGTTTTACGCTTAAAACGATCTGGCCCAACACTTTCAGGTGTCCATGTCTCTCCTGTTGGCAACGTGAATGTAACGGGTACGTTTGGTACTTTGTAGCATGGTGAATAGCCCTCCTGCATTGCTAATGTGTAGAGAAATGGTTTAAACGTTGAGCCTACTTGCCGTCTTCCGCCGGATATGTGGTCAAATTTAAAATGTTTAAAATCAATTCCTCCAACATATGCTTTAATATGTCCGTTTTTTGGGTCGGCAGCCATAAACCCGCTTTGTAAAAAATGTTTGTAATACAATATGGAATCCATTGGAGTCATTGTGGTATCAGCTTCACCATTCAGTGTATAAACACGCATGTTTGTTGGTGTATTGAAGGCTTTTTCGATCTCTTTCGGTGAGGCTCCCCTACTACGCATGTTCCAGTAACGAACACAACGTTTCATTGATTGATGCATAATCGATTTAATTTGCTCTTGATCTAAATCTTCGCTGAAAGGACCTTTGCGACTATGTTTTTTCTCTTCAAAAAAGGTAGGCTGTAAATCTTTACTCATGTGTTGCCATACCGCCTCCTCAGCATAGCGTTGCATTTTAGAGTTAATTGTAGTGTGAATTTTAAGCCCATCGGTATACAAATTGTAGGAATGGCCGTCGGGTTTGAAATTTTTGTTGCACCACCCATATACCGGATCGTCTACCCAAGAAGTTGAGTCCTGTTTAAACTTTTCAGTATTTTGATAATTTATTTCGAATGGGTTGGGTTTGTTTAATTTTAATCGTAAATACTCTCTAGCATAGGTGCCCATTCCTACGTTATGATCCTGTACTTCGAAATTTAATGCTAATGGTTTAATTCTTAGTGTGTCGTATGCCTCTTCTGAAATAAACTCGTATTTTTTCATTTGATTTAAGACAACATTCCGGCGTTTTTGAGAACGTTCCGGATTTCGTATTGGACTGTAATACGACGGTGCTTTTAATACTCCCACAAGTGTTGCTGCCTGGTTTATATCTAGGTTTTTGGGCGTAGTGTTGAAAAATGTTTTTGCTGCGGATTTTATGCCAAAAGAGTGATTCCCAAAATATACGGTATTTAAGTACATTACTAGAATCTCTTCTTTTGTATAGTTCTTCTCTAATTTAACGGCAGTTACCCATTCTTTAAATTTTGTAAGTCCGATGTTTGTGTAATACGATAGTTTTGAATTGTATCGGGTAGTGTCACGGGGAAAAAGGTTTTTGGCTAATTGCTGCGTAATTGTACTGCCGCCGCCTTTATTTGACCCTGTCATTAATCCATAGAAAACACGGGCTAGTGCAATGCCATCTATTCCTGCATGTTTCTCAAAACGATAATCTTCTGTGGCAATAAGAGCATTTACAATGTTTGGTGATAGATCATCGAAATTAATATACGTTCTTAGTTGAATATAGTAGTTGCCCATTAAAACATTATCTTCAGTATACACTTGTGAGGCAACATTATTCTCTGGGTTTTCAAGGTCTTCAAAAGTGGGCATAAACCCCACTTTCCCGCTTGCAATTAACATAAAGAGAATAGCCAACCCCAATATAGGTGCTGCTAATATGCTCCAGAATGTAATGATATATTTTAATGCTCCTTTGTGTTCTTTTTTTTCTACTTGATTTTCAGTCATCACCTTATGCATTTATTATTTATTTTTTCAAATCTCGCAATGTCTATCCTGTCTTTTGTTTGCTAGGATTAGTAAGTTGGAATACCCTAAATTGGCCAGTGTTTACCTACCTATTTATCCAGTCCTTCAGAGTAAATGGTTGGCCATTGGGCCCAGATCGAATAGTTCAACAGTCGCATGTAGTTTTTTTCCTAGCTGCAAAAATACACTCTTAAAGTAAATAAACCTTAATTCAACTAAAAAAACGATTGTGTTTATGATATTCGTATGTGAAATAGTAACCATTTTGTTTATTTAATCTACATAAAAGAATACTATTTTCTATGTAACCGCGAAAAGCTATGTGAAGTAAGCTTCTCAATTCTTGTGCGCTGGCTTCTTTTTAAGCTTTATTACAGAGTGTAACAGAAAGGGGCGCGTTATCTTAGACGAACTATTTACAAGGCACACTTATTTTTGTACACTATTTTATTGTTCCTAAGGTACAGAGGGGATAGCCTTCTTTTGACTTGAAAAAAACAGTCAATTTTTGAATTATATGGGAGAAACATTTCGATTATTTCTATAAAATTTGACAGGACTAATTGTTTTCTGTTATTTTTGTGCCCGAATTGTTTATTTTAAGGCAAACACGCTTGAATATCAAGAGGTTTTGCTTTAAGTACATAAGAATGAAGTTAATATTGTGTTGTTTTGAAGGTATTTTCAAGCCAATAAGATAAGTTTATACGTATGAAGAATCTGGTTATAGTCGAGTCTCCGGCAAAGGCGAAAACAATTGAGAAATTTTTAGGTGAGGGTTATGTTGTCAAATCCAGCTACGGTCATATTCGTGATTTAGCAAAAAAAGATTTGGGAATAGATAAGGATAAAGGGTACAAACCTAAATACGTGCAGTCTGCAGATAAGAAAAATGTTATCAAAGAGTTGAAAGACGCATGTGCAAAAGCTGAAACTGTTTGGTTAGCCTCCGATGAAGATCGCGAAGGAGAAGCCTTAGCTTGGCACTTATTTGAGGTGTTGAAACTCAAAATGGATAATACACGCAGAATCGTGTTTCACGAGATTACCCCCCATGCAATTAAGCATGCAATAGAAAATCCACGCGAAATTGATTTTAATCTGGTTAATGCACAGCAAGCCCGTAGAGTATTAGATCGATTAGTAGGTTTTGAATTGTCACCTCTTTTATGGAAGAAGGTAAAACCTTCGTTGTCTGCGGGTCGGGTTCAGTCAGTTGCGGTGCGATTGTTAGTGGAGCGCGAACGCGAAATTATTAATTTTAAACCTGAATTTTCATATAAAGTTCAAGGAGAATTTACTCACAACGGAAATCAAAAATATCAGCTCGATGCCCAACTAAATAAAAGGCTGCCTTCTGAAAAAGATGTTGAAGATTTTTTGAAAGCAATAGATAAACAAACTTTTTCAATTGCTTCCGTTCAAAAGAAACCGGCCAAAAAAACACCATCACCTCCTTTTACTACGTCAACATTGCAACAAGAAGCGGCCCGGAAATTTGGGTTTTCTGTATCGCAAACAATGACATTGGCTCAGCGTTTATACGAAGCCGGGCATATTACCTACATGCGTACCGATTCTGTTAATTTGTCCAATGATGCTATTACGGCTGCTGAAACACAAATTGTAAAGCAATTTGGAGATCAGTACCATAAAGCACGCCGATACAGCACCAAATCGAAGGGGGCTCAGGAGGCTCACGAAGCGATCCGCCCCACTTACATGCAAAAAGAACATGTTACTATGGGAAGTGGTGAGCAGCGATTATACTCTCTCATTTGGAAAAGAACAATAGCATCACAAATGTCTGATGCTAAATTAGAAAAGACTACTGTTAATATTCCTATAGAACACGATACTAATCTTAAATTTACTGCACATGGGGAAGTGTTGCTTTTTGATGGTTTTCTCAAAGTTTATTTTGAAACTGTCGATGATAATAAAACTGAAGACCAAGCCGGCCTATTACCTCCGGTAAAAGAAAATGATGTCCTCGATTTATTAAAGAGCATTGCTACACAACGTTTTTCGTTGCAGCCCCCACGATATACCGAGGCTAGTCTTGTGAAAAAACTCGAAGAGTTAGGGATTGGTAGACCATCAACCTATGCACCTACGATTTCTACAATTCAGAAACGTAACTATGTGGTGAAAGAGGATCGACCCGGTTTTCAGCGTACCATCAAGGAGTTTGTTCTTGAAAATTCCGATATTAATGTATCGAAACTTCAGGAAAACTATGGGACAGAAAAAAGTAAATTGTTCCCCACAGATATTGGTATAGTTGTAAACGATTATTTGGTAGAGTATTTCGATAAGGTGATGGATTATAGCTTTACGGCCAATGTTGAAAAGGAGTTTGACAGCATCGCGGAAGGGAATCGAAAGTGGAGTGCGATGATTGATGAGTTTTATAAACCTTTCCATCAGAAAGTGTCCTATGCTGAAGAAAATTCCGAGAGAAAATCAGGAGAAAGAGTTTTAGGTGAAGACCCTAAAACCGGCAAACCTATTTTGGTTCGAATTGGTAAGTATGGACCAATTGCTCAAATTGGTCGCCCAGACGATGAAGAGAAACCTCAATTTGCTTCATTACGAAGAGAACAACACCTTGAAACCATTACGCTGGAAGAGGCTCTTGAGTTATTCAAGCTACCGCGCGATTTGGGAGAGTTTGAGGAGAAAAAGATTTCTGTTGCAATTGGCCGTTTTGGACCATATGTACGGCACGATGGACTCTTTGCAAGCCTTAAAAAAGAGGACGATCCGTATACTATTAAGTACGATAGGGCTGTAGAGCTTATAAAGGAAAAGCGCGAAGCAGATGCAAAAAAGATCATAAGAATTTTCGATGAAAAAGAAAAAATAAAAGTACAGAACGGAAAATATGGTCCATACATCACACATAAAAGGAAAAACTATCGTGTTCCTAAAACCGTTGATCCGACAAAATTATCCTACGATGATTGTCTCGAATTAATTGAGAAGTCACAAAAAGGAAAGACGTCTAAAGGGGCTAAGGCTGCTTCAGCAAAAGCTAAAAAATCCGATAAAACGTCAACCAAAACCACCACAAAAAAGACTGCGAAAACAAAGAAAACAAAAAAGTAGTGTCCCATTTATTAACGTAGGAAGAATCGTTAAAGGAAGTCCCGGAATTGCTTTATTTGGGCGTCACACTTTTGAATATGTGAAAGCTACCTCTTCAGTTTTACTGAGTGAGAGTGTATGTGTGAAATTTTAAAGTGCAACAGCACCAATAAATGATGAAGAAACTTTTTGCTTAGCAGATCCATTTTTCATCTAAAATCGACAATACAAACTAGTGAAAACAAAATTATATGCAAATAGCGGAATTTTTGCGCCCTGTATCCATTGATGAGTCGTTTTCAAGGAATACAGTAGGAGGGAAGATTTGTGCCTGGGACCGAAAACAAGTGCCGGATAATTCTTTGTGGATTGTCGGCCTTAGCGATTTGCATGGAAATACTTTTGATGCCGATTTGGTACGTGAAAAGCTCTATCATATGATAGCACCCATAGGAACTACCAATATAGTTGATTTGGGAGACATTATTTCGCTTAGTGCTAAAGATCAGCGAAACGTGCTGGATGAGCTTTTCAAGCTGGCAGAGACGCGCAACTCAATAGTTGTGTTTATATCTTGCAATAACGTCGGGAAACTTCCTTTTGCTTTACAAGAAGTTTCAGGTAAGAATTCACTGGCGTTAATTGATCGGGCATTCGATTATAGTTTTAATAGTGTCGACAAGTTCGGATTTCTCGATTTGAAGAAATTTAATGAATTTTATCTTGTAGGTAATCAGTCGTATTACACTGAAAATTTTGAGGAGCACACTAATTTTTTCGAATATCGACTTGGCCGCTTACGAGATGATATGACCGAGATTGAGCCTGTTTTTCGTGCAGTAAATAAAGTGATTTTTAATTTGCGAGCTGTTCGTTATTCCGATTTCCCCGCTGCATCGGAGCCTACTCCCAATGGAATGTACGCAGAGGAGATTTGTCGATTGGCCTGGTATGCCGGCAATAGTGATACTGTTAATGGTGTATTGCTTACCGGATTTGCTTTCCACGATAATAGACAAAGTTTGGGAGCTATTTTAACAGCAGAGTTACTCTATCATTTTATTGAGGGAGTTAGTACACGGAAAAACGAAGATCCGGCAAAGAATCGCTCAAATTTCAAAGAATATTATGTTGAAAGCAATAAACTCCCCGATGATTTAGTTTTTTACAAGAGTAAGTTATCAGGCAAATATTGGATGAAATATGGTGATAAAGGGAAAATTATTCCCTGCACTAAAGCAGATATGGATATGGTTTTAAATAATCATGTTCCGGATCGATTGTGGAGAAATATGAATAATTAGTAATAAAAAAATGTGTTATTCGAACTTGTTTTGATTATCTTCGTAAAGGTATTGTTGCTTTCTGTGGATTCGAGCAATAATAGAAAGTAATTAATTTGTTTCGTATGATGTTTTTTATTTATTTTACCTCTTTAAAGGCCAAAGATAAAAGCAAAGTGACTAAATAGCCGGAATGAGAAAAATTGTATTAATTTTATTTAGCATAATTCCAATTTTGACAATAGCACAGAATATACCGCATGCTTCACTTTTTCAGTATAACCAAATGATGATAAACCCAGGTTATGCCGGAATGCATGATGGAATAGCGGTCAATTCACTTGTCAGAAATCAATGGATGGGCTTTGAAGGGGCTCCAAAAAATCAGAACTTTAATGTGCATATGCCTTTTAAGTTGTTTGATGCAAAACATGGGGCTGGTATAACTCTAATGAATGACGAAGCCGGATTTGAAAATAATATTTCGGTAGGTTTGAACTATGCTTTTCAGAAAGAGTTAGCAGACGGGAAGTTAGGCGTTGGGTTTGGAGCAGGTTTTTTTAATCAGTCTTTATCCAATAGTGATTGGCAAACACGTGATGATGTTGATCTTTTGCTGCCCAATGGTGATGACGAACCCATTGTTTTTGATTTGAGTTTAGGAGCATATTACAAAACAGAAAAATTATTTTTTGGTTTATCGGTAAACCATCTTACAGCACCCGAAGTAAAATATAATGATCTTGAAAATGGATATCCTTACTACCAGCGGGCAGCATTCTTAACTTTTGGTTACCGATATCAGTTAACTAACCCGCTTTTTGAAATAGAACCTTCAATGATGGTGTATACAACAGGTTCATCTACGCAGGTTATGATAGATGGATTACTGTACTTTAAGAGCCGGTTTTGGGGTGGTTTGGGATACCGGGTAATCGATGCAGTATCGATACTTGCCGGAGCGGAAGTTTTAGACGGACTAAATGTTGGAGTAGCATATGATATACCTACATCTCAGATAGTTACTACGTCAGCAGGGTCATTCGAATTTACGGTACAGTACATCTTTAAACTCGATATTGAAAAAGACAATCGAATATATAAAAGTGTGAGATTTTTGTAAATAAGGATATTAAATATGGGCAATATGAAAAAACTATTAGTTCTACTTACAGCAGCAATTAGCTTTAGCGCCTGTAATACCGGAGGCGACGGAGAGCTTACCGGTATTAGCGGAAGGGCACCTTGGTATGACCAAACTCCTTATGGAATGGTTCATGTACCACAAGGGAGCTTTACAATGGGACCATCTGACGACGATGTACCCTGGGCTCTTAATGCACAATCGAAAACAGTTTCGGTTTCAGCATTTTGGATGGACGAAACTGAGATTACCAATAACGAGTATCGTCAATTTGTTTATTGGGTTCGCGATTCACTCGCTTACCGCTTGTTGGGAGAACAAATTGACGAATATTTAATTCGAGAAAACGAATTTGGAGAGGAAATCGATCCTCCATACATAAATTGGAATGAACCAATTGTTTGGGAAGGTCAAGAAGAGCAGGAGATTCTTGCTGATTTATACTACCCGGAGAATGAACGCTTCTTTAGAAAGAAAACAATCGATCCACGTAAACTTGTTTATCATTATTACTGGGTTGATTATAAACAAGCAGCCCAAAAATTCACTTTTGAAAATCAAGTTCGCCGCAGATATAACTACAAAACTGGCCAGTATGATGGTGAACTTTATAACGAAGACGGTATAAAAGAAGAGGTGCAGGATCGATCTTCATTTATTATGGAGGAGTCAACACAAATTTACCCAGATACGCTTGTTTGGATTAGCGATTTCTCCTATTCCTATAACGAGCCCATGGCTAATGCATATTTCCATCACCCATCATATGACAATTATCCGGTTGTGGGTGTTAATTGGGTTCAAGCTAAAGCATTTGCTGTGTGGAGAACTAATTTGCTAAATGCCGCACAGGGAAGACGCGGAGATCCAATGGTGCAAAACTATCAGTTACCTACAGAAGCAGAATGGGAACGTGCAGCCAGAGGAGGTTTAGATCTTGTTCCATATCCTTGGGGTGGTTATTACACACGTGATGGTCAGGGATGTTTCCTTGCTAACTTTAAACCTTTGCGAGGAGATTATACTGAAGATGGTGCACAGTATACTATTGAGGTAGGTTCATACAACCCTAACGATTACGGATTATACGATATGTCTGGTAACGTAGCAGAATGGGTTCGTAATGCCTATGATGAATCAGCATATACCTTTACACATGATATGAATCCGGAATATGAGTATAGCGCATTAGAGGAAGATCCTCCTGTTTTGAAACGAAAAGTTGTACGGGGTGGCTCTTTCAAAGATATCGGATACTATTTGCAAAATGGTTCACGTACTTATGAGTATCAGGATACTGCAAAATCCTACATTGGTTTTCGTTGTACCAGAGCTTTTATGGGTAAAGTTGAAAACGCCCCTAGTTCGAATGTTTATTAAATCTATTGCTATATGACCATATCGGAATTTGTAGAAAGTAAAACGTATAAGAACATAATGAAATATGTATATGGGTGGGGGGCGTCTGTCGTTCTACTCGGTGCATTGTTCAAAATTCAGCACTACCCGGGTGCAAGCGCGATGCTTGTTGCGGGAATGGGAACCGAAGTAATGATTTTCTTCTTGTCGGCTTTTGAGCCATTACATGAAGAGGTCGATTGGACATTAGTATATCCTGAATTAGCCGGTATGGCAAGTGATATCGATGATGATGTTTCAAGAGATTACCGACCTCGACGTGATAGCCGTTTATTTGATGTTTCGCAATTACCGCCTCCAGGAGTAGTTTCTCAACATGGTACTTCGGCGCAAGAAGCCGGAGGACAAGTGCAACAACAGCAAGGTGGAGCGCAACCTGTGCAAACACAGGCAACCTCAGCTGGAAGCGGCGGCGCTAAAAGTTTTGCACTAGAGCGTTTTGATGAACTGCTGGAAAAAGCCGAGCTTGGCCCCGACCTTTTTGTTAAAATGGGAGAGGGTATTGAGCGCTTAGCTCATACAGCTGAAGGACTTAATCAGATGCAGAATGTTGTAGATGCTTCAAATGGGTTTGCAACGAACTTGAATGGCGCTTCTGATGCGGTGCAGCAATTGTCTGAAACATATACCGGCTCCAATGATGTGGTTCAAAATGCCACAAGTTCATTAAGTGAAGCTTCGCTGAAAGCCGCAGGCAAAATTGAAGAAACAGGAATTAATATTTCTGAATCGACAAAGAAAAGTTCGGAAGCTATCGTCAATGCCGCCACGACAGCAGCTAACTCCCTAGTTGACAGTGCGAAATCCTCAAGTGAGATGGTTAGCCATTCTTATCAGCAAATGTTGGAGCAGTTGGATGCCAATGTGAAAGGATTACAAACGGGCTCAAAAACCTATGTTGAGCAGGTTGAGCTTCAGAATAAGCATTTAACAGCACTTAACTCGATGTATGAGTTGCAGATGCAGCAGGTAAGTCAGCAAAATGAACAATCCGGCGACTTGTTTTCGAAAGCCTCTGAGGCCATTGAGAACATGAGCGCTGCAGTTGATGATACACAAAAATATCGTGACGAGCTAAATAAATTAAACGATAACCTGGCATCATTGAATGATGTTTATGGAAATATGTTATCGTCTTTTAATTTGAAGAACGACTAAGGTTATTGCATTATGGCAGGTGGTAAAGAAACTCCCAGACAGAAGATGATTGGAATGATGTATTTGTTCCTGACAGCTATGCTCGCTTTGAATGTCTCGAAGTCAGTGTTAGATTCTTTTGTGATGGTTAATGATAGTTTAACGAATACTGTTGAAAACTTTACAGAAAAGAATAATAGTATTTATGCCGATTTTGAGAAGCAGGCATCAATGAACGAAGAGAAGGTGGGGGTTTGGCGAGATTTAGCTAATGAAGTGAAGCGACAATCGAACGAACTTGTTGAATTTATCAACTCTTTGAAGATTGAAGTTGTTAAGGCTTCTGATGGTGAAGACGCTCCGGCCATTGTGGATGGAGATGTGGTTGCCAAATTAATTGCTGCAAAAGATAATCTGAATGTAGGTGCGCAAATAATGGTTGGTCCCAATAATGATGGGAAAGGAGTGGACTTGCGAAAAAAAATCGATTCTTTTCGAGAGTATTTGCTATCTAAGACTAACGAGGAACATAAAATTACTCGAAAAGGGATTGAAAAAAACTTAAATACGTCCCCTCCACCTCCTAAAGATGGTATTCAGGTGTCATGGTCACACCATCATTTTGCTAATATGCCTTTAGCTGCTGTTATTACTATGATGACCAAAATGCAATCGGATATTCGAAATGCAGAGGCTGATATCTTACGATATTTTTATTCTCAGATTAGCGCCCAGGATTACAAATTTAACAAACTTGATCCTGTTGTAATACCCTCTGGTTCATACGTTTTGCAAGGTGAAAAGTATGAAGCTGATGTTTTTATAGCTGCACAGGATACTACACAACAGCCGAGTGTATACATTGGGGATTATCGTAAAAGTGAACATGGACGCTACGAAATGGTTGGGAGCTATGATTCCCTTGAAATCATCAATGGAAGAGGATACTACGTTGGAAGTACATCTGGAATTGGTGATCGCGAATGGGGAGGACTGATTTCCATAAAAGCACCTGACGGTTCCATTCAAAGGTATCCATTTAAACAATCATACACAGTTGCCCGACCTACAGCAATTATTAGCCCTAGTGCCAACAGAGTGTTTTATTATGGCGTTGATAATCCGTTAGAGGTTTCAGTTCCTGGATTGCGTGCCGATGAGATTAGACCTCGTGCTACGAATGCTAGAATTGTAAAAAAAGGAAAAGGTTATGCTGTGCGTCCGGAAAGAAAAGGTGGAACAATAAAGGTTAGTTTGTACGGTACTGTAAATGGCAATCAGAAGCTAATGGGAAGTAGTGATTTTAGTGTAAAAGAAATTCCTAATCCCACGCCACTTTTATTACCTACAAAAGCTAAGTCTGGAGATATTACTAAAGCAGAAATTTCCATAGCCAAAGGACTTGATGCCGTATTGGAGGGATTTATTATGGAAAACATAAGCTATCAGGTTGTGAGTTATACATTATCGACAATGGATGGTCGATTTGCTGTTGATGAAAGGGTGCAGGGTGCTACTTTTACACCTAAAGTGCGAGATATGATTAATAAGGCTTCACGTGGGCAGCAGTTGACTTTTGTTGATATTAAGGCAAAGGGGCCTGATGGAATCAAAGATTTATCCCCATTGTTTTTTAAGATAAAATAGGACTGCATAATATAAGTAAAAACAAAAAAAATTAAATCATATGAGAAGAATCTTATTGTTTTCATTCGTTTTGGCTCTTGCGGCAATTTTATTGCCCGTACAAGAGACCTCTGCACAGGTTATGGAGGGTATTTATGCCAAAGAACATGTGCCAAGCAGAAGACCTGTACCTTATGCTCATCTCAGAGAAGCAGATGTTATGTGGAAAAAGAGAGTATGGCGATGTATTGACTTTCGTCAGAAGATGAACTTTCATTTCTACTTTCCTACTGAACGTATTAACGAAAGAATGAACCTAACAAATCTATTGGTTTATGGACAAACGCATGAAGGTGTTGTTTTATATGATGCTGACGAAGATGATCGTTTTACTTCAATTATGACTACTTCCGAAATCGAAGAGCGTTTTGGAGCCGGTATGAAGGAGTTTAAATATGTTGATGACCAAGGAAATGAGATCGTTGAAGAACGAATGCAAGATATTGATTACAGCCAGGTTAAACAAGTATGGGTAAAGGAAGAGTGGTTTTTTGATCGTCAACGATCTAAACTGGAAGTTCGCATTTTGGGGCTTATGCCAATACGCTTTTATGAAGATGAAAATACAGGTGAATTAAAGATGGGTCGAACTTTCTGGGCTTATTTTCCCGCAGTAAGGCCAATTCTTGCCAATCATGAAGTGTTTAATCGTTTTAACGATGCCAAGCGAAAGACTTACGATGATATCTTTTTCAAGCGCTTTTTTGATAGCTATATTGTGCAGGAATCAAATATCTATGAAGACAGAGAAGTTGCAGATTATAGACAAGGAAGACTGGCTCTTTGGGAGGCAGAGGATATTAAATCTAGAATGTTTAATTACGAGCAAGACTTGTGGAGTTATTAATAAAAAAACAAAAAGGGGCGGACGCCCCTTTTTTTATGTCTGTTTTTATGTTAGTCGCTTACAAGTATTCGTGTCCCTTTTTAAACTTAATGTCATTAACAATTTGTCTTATTTTCGCCTCTTCTTCTTTTTTACATATAAGAAGAGCCTCCTTAGTTTCAACTACAATGTACCCTTCGAGCCCCTGAATGGCTGTGATTTTATCGGGATTTGTTTTAATAATAGTATCCTGTGTATCGTAAAGGATAGTATTGTTGTTCGATAAAATGTTGCCTTCTGAAGATTTGGGTGAGTTTTCAAACAGGGTTTTCCACGTTCCCAGATCCGACCAGCCAAAATCTGCACAGAAAACAAAAACATTGTCAGCCTTTTCTAATATCCCATAGTCAATAGAAACGTTTTTGCAGCCCGAATAAATGGTATCGATGTCTTTTTTGCGCTGTGCTGTGTTTGCATCCGGATTATATCCTTTAAACAGTTCTTGTGTTTCCTGTAGATGTTTTTCAAACGCTTTTGTGATGCTGTTTAAAGACCAAATAAAAATACCGCTATTCCAATAAAATTCATTAGTGCTTAAAAACAGTTCTGCCAGTTCAAGGTTCGGCTTCTCTGTAAAGTTCTTAACCTGTGTGATTTCGCACAATTCCGGTGTGGCCTCGATCTGTATATACCCGTAGTCTGTTTCGGGTCGGTTAGGTTTTATCCCAATAGTTAGCAAGGCATCTTTGTCAGAAACAAACTTTAATCCTTTTAACAGAACCTCAATAAAGGTATTTTCCTTTGTAATGAGATGATCTGCAGGGGTAACAATAATATTTGCATCGCCGTTTCGTCTTTTTATATGCTCATTGGCATATGCAATGCAGGCAGCGGTATTTCTCCTGGCTGGTTCCGCTAATATTTGCTCTTCGGGAAGTTCTGGTAGTTGCTCTTTCGTAAGGTCAAAATATTGATCTATTGTGATGACAAATATATTTTCCGGAGCACAAATCATTGTCATTCTTCTGTAGGTTAGCTGGATTAGTGTTTCACCAGTTCCCAATAAATCGATAAACTGCTTTGGCTTTTTGAGTTTGCTCAATGGCCAGAATCGACTACCAAGGCCGCCTGCCATAATAATGCAAAATGTATTTGGATTGTGCATGTTGTCCTGTATTATTGCTATGATGACTATTTTTCTTCTTCTGGTTTCTTAAAAGTAGACTCTGAGAGAACGTTCCATCCGGTGTTTCGGCTGTAACCGAGGCGCCGGAAGGTGACCGTTTTATTTTCAAAAAATATTTTAAACAGAACACTAATGAAGTCTTTTGTTCCGGTTCCTTCAAACCCTTTAATGTTTTTTAAATTTTCTTCTATATCAAATGGCTTTCTTAACATATTGAACTTATAATCGTAGCTGTTTAAACATGCTGTCCCTGCAGAATCTATAACAAGTTGAGCCGCAATAACACCACGAAGCTTGATGAAGTGCTTATTCTCAATCCCATTAACTATTTTATTGACAAGCAGACTATCGCTTTTTTCATATGTTATTCGGATTTGATCTTTTTCAAGAGAAAATGTTGGCGAACAATTATCAAATTTTTCACTGAATAATTTCTGAGCAACTAGCGTATTACTCAGTAAAAGGAAAACAAGAATAGAAAAATTTCGTATCTTCATAGGTTTAATGACTTTAAACAAAAATAGCGTTTAAATATGTTTTTTCCAACTTATGATTTTATATGATAATTGATTCAGTTTTTTGCTTTCATATTTCATGTTTTGAACTATTATTACAAAGCACCCCAAAAAGGGATGCGTTTTCTTAATTACACCAATTATAGTGGCTGTTATGGCTATCTTTTTTAGACTTGTTATAAATTAGGGCGGAGTTATAGATATTTATATATATGGAAGGCCGCATGTATTCATGCTTTGCCAATTCTTTAAGCCTTACGAATCAGGATTGCCTGTTTTTATTTCGATTTTTTCGATTTATCTTTGTATCGAAATCGGAGAAAGATATACCAAACCCATTTTGTTAATTTCGAACCAACATCATAAATAAAATAAATACACAAATGAAAAAACTTGTTCAAATACTTTTCATAGTGCTAATTCCGCAAATTATTATTGGGGTACTTATTTTTAATTATCAAAACATTAAAAATGTAGGCAATTTGGACGATTTAAAAAAGGCGTACGCACAAGTACCTTCTCCAGGTGTTGACCACTCAAAGTTTGATGAGTTGCAAAAGGATTTTGATACCCCACATGAGGTTACAGAAGCATGTTTGTCTTGTCATACAGAGCGAGGAAAGGAGCTGCTGAACAGTACTCATTTTAAGTGGGAAAGAGAGACTTTTATACCCGGGAGAGGTGTTGTTTACATCGGCAAAAAGAATTTGCTTAATAATTTTTGTACGGGGATCAGCAGTAGTGAGCAAACATGTAACCGATGCCATGCAGGCTATGGATATTCCGATACTACTTTTGATTTTCATAATGAGTTAAATGTTGACTGCTTAGCTTGTCATGATAACAGTGGCATTTACAAAAAAGCTCCAGGAGCAGCAGGATACCCGGCTATGGGGGAAGACGCTCCGGACTATGCAGCTATATCGCACCATATTGGGTTGCCGAATAAACAAAATTGTGGAACTTGCCACTTTTTTAGTGCAGGTGGCAATAATGTGAAACACGGTCAGCTTGAAGTGGCACTGTTGAATACAACAAAAGATGTTGATGTGCATATGGCCAAAAATGGCTTGGATATGACTTGTGTGGATTGCCATACTGCCGAAAATCATCAAATGAAAGGACGGTATTATGGCGTTTCATCGCGCGATTATAATCGCGCAACCTGCGTAGATTGTCATGATAAACGGCCGCACGAAGACGACATAATTAATGAACACACCATTAAAGTTGCCTGCCAAACGTGCCATATTCCGGAATATGCTAAGGTTAATGCTACTAAAATGTATTGGGACTGGTCGACTGCTTGTGATTTGAAAGATGGAAATCCCTATTATGAGCTCGATACAATGGGAAATAAATCATATATGTCCATTAAAGGTAGTTTTGTTTGGCAAAAGAATGTAAAGCCAGACTATCGATTTTTTAACGGAACGGCTGACCATCATCTTATTACCGATGTTATCGATACTATTCCGGTGCAGATAAATACATTGTTCGGTTCGTACGATGATCGAAAATCAAAAATTTGGCCGGTAAAAATTCACAAAGGCAAGCAACCATATGATACACAGCAAAAGCGTTTACTGCAAGCGAAGTTGTGGGATGCAGAGCCTGGAAAAGGTGCCTTGTGGGTCGATTTTGATTGGGAGAGTTCGCTAAAAGCAGGAATGGAATATGTTGGTTTGCCATATAGCGGTCAACATGATTTTGTAGAAACCGATATGTATTTGCCTTTAAGTCATATGGTATCGCCGGCAGCCAAAGCTGTATCGTGCCAGGAATGTCATGTTAGGAAGGACAGTCGATTAACGGGCTTAGGCGGTTTTTACATGCCCGGACGTGATCGAAATAATTTGTTAGATACATTAGGATGGCTACTCGTAGTAGGTTCCCTTGGTGGAGTACTTGTGCACGGAGGTATACGCGTAGTTGTGGCAAAAAGAAAAAATGCATAGAGTAATCGTTTAACTTAAACGACTTATCGTAAAAATTTTCAATTACTTACCTTATAATAAAAACTATTTACGTATGAAAAAGGTGTATATATACAATACCTACGAACGCTTTTGGCACTGGTCGCAGGCTTTGCTGATAATTTTTCTGGCGGTTACGGGTTTTGAAATTCATGGCTCATTTACGTTGTTGGGATTTGAGTTGGCTGTAAAATACCACAATGTAGCTGCCATTTCGTTAATTGTTCTGATTGTTTTTACCATATTCTGGCATTTCACAACAGGAGAATGGAAACAATATATTCCTACTACTAAAAATCTCAAAGCGCAGGTTGATTATTATATTTTGGGTATTTTTAAGAATGCTCCTCACCCCACTCGGAAAACAACGCTTTCGAAATTGAATCCTCTGCAAAGGCTTGTTTATCTGGCGCTTAAAGTTTTTATTATTCCGTTAATGGTAATAACAGGAATATTGTACCTATTCTATCGTTATCCGCAAAAGGGCGATATAAAGTTTATCAATATTGATGGACTGGAAAATATTGCTTATTCCCATACATTGGGGGCTTTTTTGTTGCTTGCCTTTTTGGTGGTTCATTTATACTTGATTACAACAGGGCACACTGTTTCTTCGAACTTAAACGCGATGATTACTGGCTACGAGGAACTTGAAGAAGACGAAACGGATAGTGTTGAAAAATCTGATGCACAGGAAAAGAAAAATGCATAAATTGATTTGAAAAGTAGAATACAAAAATAGATATCCAAATGAAAAAAGTTTTATACGGGATGCTAATAATCGTTGTGTTTGCTAGTTGTCAGTCTCAACAGCAATCCAATACCGAACAACAACAAGAGGTAGACCAATTCGCAGCAGTTATGAATTACCTGGAATCTACCGGTGATTATATCAATAGTAGCCAGGCTCCATCAATTATTGCTGCATCGAAAGTATACAGTTTGCTTGGAAGCGGAACACTCGTAATTGACATTCGGGACAAGGCGCAATATCAGTCCGGTCACATACCCGGTGCTGTTAACGTGTCATTTGCAGAACTCATATTCTTTTTCGAAAAAAACATTGATCCTGCATCCTTTAATAATATCATTTTGGCTTGTTATTCAGGCCAGTCTGCCGGGTTTGCTGCGAGTTTGTTGCGCATGCTTGGGTATAATAATGTTTTTTCTTTGAAATGGGGAATGTCATCCTGGAATAAAGAGATGGCAGACCTTAAGTGGAATAAAAAAATTAGCAGTAAGTATGTAGATCAATTAGAGATAGATAATAATCCGAAAAATGAATTTGGAGAGTACCCCAAAATTATGAGTGCCGATACTCTGGCTTATGCCATTGTTCGTGAACGCGCACTTGAAATGCTCAAAAATGGGTTCAAACATTATTCGGTTAATGCTGATGTGTTGTTTGAACAGCCGACTTCGTTTTACATAATAAACTATTGGCCTGAAAATTTGTACAATAAAGGGCATATACCCACAGCAATTCAGTATGCACCGAAAAAATCGCTAAGCAGAACGGCATTTTTACAAACATTACCTGCTGATAAAACAGTAGTGCCGTATTGTTATACTGGTCAGCACAGTGCATATGTAACAGCTTACCTTGTAATGATAGGTTATGATGCAAAGTCGCTACTGTATGGAGCCAATGGATTTATGCATCAGGTGTTGATTGATGACATTGGGCATGGCTTCTCCGATAAACAATACATGGACTATCCAATGTCTACAGATCAGGGACAGACGGTTCCAAATCCGAAGAAAAATGAATCAAAATCTACCATAACTGTACCAGGTGGATGTTAAAAAAAACATACATTATGACTCAAAAAAGCGATAAATACATGAATCCATACCTTGCCGGGGTATTGCTTGGATTGTTGCTGCTTGCTACCTTTTATATTTCGGGACACGGACTGGGTGCAAGTGGCGCTGTAAAAGAATTTACGGCTTCAGCTGTGCATCAGATAGCTCCTAATCATACCGATGGGCATGCTTTCTATTCGAAGTATACCGGCGAAGGGAAATCGATGTGGGATTCCTGGATTGTATACATGTTTCTTGGAATGATTGCAGGAGGATTCATCTCCGGCTTGACCTCGAAACGCCTGGGCTTTAAAATTGAACGTGGTCCACGTATTAGTAGTGGGAGCAGACTTGCTTTTGCCCTTTTGGGGGGTGTGCTTTTTGGAATCGGTTCGCAATTAGCCAAAGGATGTACTAGTGGAGCTGCATTGAGTGGTATGGCAACGCTTTCAGCGAGCGGCTTTTTAACTATGATTGGGATTTTTGGCGTTGGATTTATAGTATCGGTATTTGTTAAACGAATTTGGAAATAAAAAATATAAGTATGGGACCTTTAATACCTTACGGAATAATTAGTCCGGAATGGACAATGGTACTAATCTTTTTTATTGGATTGGGCTTTGGAGCCATTTTGGAACAGGCCGGTTTTTCGTCGTCAAGAAAATTGGTTGGAACCTTTTTTGGATACGACTTTGTCGTGCTGAAAGTTTTTTTCACCGCCGCTATTGTCGCAATTGTAGGCGTAGTTTTTATGGATTTCTTTGGAGTACTCGACACATCGGTCATATTTGTCCATTCGAACTTTCTTACTGCAACGTTGGTAGGTGGGGCAATTATGGGCGTTGGATTTTTATTTGGCGGATTTTGCCCCGGAACAAGTGTGGCAGCACTCTCTATTGGGAAAATCGACGCGATGGTCTTTGTAGCCGGATTATTTCTGGGCATTTTTGTTTATGGAGAGTTTTTCTCCGTTTTCGAAGGCCTCTTTTCAGGGCGGTACTTCGATAGAGAAACTATTTTTAGTTTAGTAGGACTTTCTAAAGGTGCATTCGTTTTTTGGCTTATTGTAGCGGCTTTGTTAGCTTTTGCAGTAGCCGGGTACCTGGAAAGTACTGTGCCCGAAGATCGTTGGCAGTTAAATAGCGTTAATTATAAGGGGTATGGATTAGAAGTGATTTTACTTCTGGTAGTTGCTTTTATGATACTACTGCTCCCTAAACCCATTAATTCGTATGATGAAATGGATGATGACGCGCTCTTTAAACAAGCTGTTTCAAAGGAGCATTATGTTAATACCGACGAACTTGCATTTAAGATGGTAAATGAAGTAGATGATATTCAAATTGTTGATGTGAGGGATGCAGAATCATATAGTCGTTTTCATTTGCCTGGATCGATAAATATTCAATACCAGGAAGTAATAACTCCCGGATGGAAAAATACATTAGACAAGGAGTTTGAAAAAACAATATTCGTCTCTAACGGTGGTATTTTAGCCGATAAAGCCTGGTTGCTGAGCACACGCCTAGGATATCATAATGTGTATGTTTTGCACGGAGGATTAAATCAGTTTGTTGATGATATTTTCCATTCGCCTAAACCTGACAAGGATGCAATACATCAGGAAATTCATGATCAGTATCGATTCCGAAAACGCGTAGCTAATCTGTTTCAGAAAGGCGATGAAATTTTCACAAGTGACAATCAGCCTACGCAAAGAAAACCGGTTACTAAGCAAACAGTTTCGGTAAGTGGAGGCTGTTAATATTTAATTCTAAAAAGCACTTTTATGAATACATTCAGGAGTTTCGTTCTTATCATGTTCTCACTTATCTTAATCGGAGGATTAGTGCGCGCATTTATTCCTGCCGATTACGAGAAAACCGCAAAGGCAACCCTGCAAAATGATGTCGATCAACAGAAGTTACAATATCTTCAGTTGTATCGTATTTTGCAAAGCGGCCATATTGAATCGTTTCAACTGATCGATTTACGATCGGCCGATCAATTTGAAAAAAATCATTTGCGCGGAGCAATTAATATACCTTTCAATAAGCTAATGGTACGCGAATCCATCAAAAAACTCGATCGCAAGCCAATTCTCTTGTATGGAGCCAACGAGGCTGATGCCGCCATGGGAACTCTGTTACTAACGCAAATGGGAGTTGAGGATGTTCGTTACATTCCGGGACGATTCAGTACCATTTATGATTATGTTGTGAAAGACTTCGACCCTGTTCATGCTTTTTATAGCGAAGATAAAATTAAGCACTGTTTTAATAATTATTTTAGCGCATCTGCCGGGGAAGGCGAACAACAAAAGGTGAAAAAGGAGAAGGTTGCTGTGATTGCGACGCCCGGTGGGTGTTAGTGTAAATTAATACGCCAATGGCGACTCATGATTTTTGGCTGTTGGTTGACACGCTATTATGTGTCCTTTAATGGACTAAAAGAGAATCATCGGCGTACGGCAAAAGAAGAATTTAACCTAATTTTTGATGAGCGCCTCAAGCAAACAGGCTGCGGTTTCGTTTTAAGCGAAACCGCAGCCTGTTTGTTATTTAGATGTATTTGTTTCAAGTCATTGAATATGACTTGATGTACAAGATGATAAAGGAATATGCTTTAATCAGCGGTATTTCAATAACAGGATGTTTTATTGAGCTAATCGGCCATCCAATTCTAATTGATCGGCGATAGTGCACATTCCTTCTATCGTTAAGGAAATTAATTCCGGAAGTTCCATGTCTAACATTTCTGCTCCCCGCTCAATAATTGACCGATCGATTTTGGCTGCAAAGCGTTTATCGTTCCATTTTTTCTTCACAGACTTCGGCTTCATGTCTAAAATGCTTTTCGACGGTCGAACCAATGCAGAAGTTGTGACCAGGCCTGTAAGTTCGTCAATTGCATAAAGCGTCTTCTCCATCAGGTTCTCCGGTTTCACATCCGTGCAAATATCCCATGCGTGACTCATTACAGCACGAATATCCTCTTCAGGCCAACTATGTTCCTCCAGAATTTTCTTCGTCATGGTGCAATGCTGATCGGGATATTTCTCATAATCCAAATCGTGGATAAGCCCAATTATACCCCACTTCTCCTCATTTTCATTAAAATGACGAGCAAATCGACGCATTGTGGCCTCAACAGCCAGGGCGTGCTTAATAAGTCCTGGAGTTTTGTTATACGTTTTTAAAAGTTCAAAAGCTTGCTGGCGTGTAGGTTGCATAATGTGTTTTTTATATGTGATAGGATAAAATTACCAATAATTCTTTAGATATGATAGTTGCTCGTAGGATTATCGGCCAACCGAATCAGGTAAAAGTAGAGCCAAATATTAAACACAACACCTGTTAGACTGAAAAGCCCGATGGTGATCAATACATTGTCGAAAAAAACTATTCCCGCAGTAATTGCAGCAAAGCGGGCTATAAGCAAAGCTAGTTGGTAAAAAGCGCCCCATTTTTGATGGTTAAGCATGGTAAGCAATCCGGTAAATGGGTTATTAATAAAGCTTAAAAAATAGAATGGGATGAGAACTTGCGCCATGTGGCCGGTCGACGTATAGGCTTCGCTTAAAACAAATTCAAATAGCCATGGTGCTGTAAATAGTACCAATGAAAAAGGGACTACAGCCATCCGGAACATATTGCGATACATCCGATGGACAAAGGCTTTTAGATCGCGCCCGGTATGCATAATTTCGGAGGTTTCACGATAAAAAACCTGACTAACCGATTGGGAAATCATGCCCATTGGAGTATTGACTATTTTATTGGCCATTCCAAAATCGCCACTCGTTCCGGCACCATAATATCGTGTGAGCAGGAATACAGGCAATTGGCTCGATAAATTATTAATGAAGCTGATAACCGTGTTGTACAGCGGCATATCTTTGTAGCGCCGTATAAGAATAGTCAGATCAGCCCGATTGAATACAAAACATGCGGGGTCGCTCTTTATTATTAAAATGAGTAACAGCAATGTGCTGACGCCCTGACCAATAATTAGTCCCCACAACAAGCCATCGGCAGTGTACCCTGCTAAACCAAAAATTGATTGTCCGGCAACTAACAACAGTCCTTTGCTGATGCGCCCATAAGTCATGTAGGTATAGCGCTGCAACCGATTGAGGTAATACATATAGGTTTCGGACAGTCCCAAAAACAGTGTGCTAACAGGAACAAACCAAATCCACTTTAATAAACTATCGTTATCAACTAATTGGTGCAACAAGGGTTGCGTGATGAAAATTAGTAAAAATAGCGCTAACGAAACAATAACGCTTATGGCAGTATTGATAAATAAAAGTGCTCGGGCATCGCTCTCCTTCTTAGGCAATAACAGTGCAAAATGATACTGAAGATTGGCAATTATCTGCGTAAGCAAAATGAGGCTTGAATAGATGAAATAGACATCGAAAATTGTTTTGGGATAGATGCGCGTAAGTAGCGGAAAAATAAGAATTGGCAACGCCTGACCAATTACCGTTCCGCTAAAAAGGTTCCCTACACTGCGCCAAAATGGATCAGCGAGGGTTACCTTTAGTTGGTGTTTTAGCTTTTTCAGAATGCTATTCATGACGACGAAATTACTATAAATTGGCGGAAATAGGTGAGGAGGGGGCTAAATTTAATGCCTGAAGCACCGACGGAGGTTGGTGGTGATGGTTGGTTTGTTCGTGTGATTGGTGAATTCTTATTGGTGTTTAATGACTGCTCATGAAAACGTCCCATCTGACGTTCTTCTGCAAAAAGCTAAACATTTACAGCGAAAAAGGGTTGTGTTTTCTGGCACAGCTGTTATTGTTGAGCTCGGGTTTAAGAAAAAAGTATGGATGAACTATTAAATTACATTAGTATTGGCGGATCGTTTGCATTGGCCATCTCGGGCGCCTTAAAGGCCATGGACAAAAAGTTCGATCCGTTTGGGGTGCTTATTATTGCATTTGTAACTGCTGTAGGTGGTGGAACTATGCGGGATGTACTACTGACCGATAAATCGGTTTTCTGGCTTAATGAAACTCCGTATATTTATTTCATTATTGCAGGAGCGTTAATTGCTTTAATTTTTCAACACAAACTAGCATTTTTCCACAAAACACTTATGGCTTTCGACGCTATTGGCCTTGCGCTTTACACCATAATTGGTGTGCAAATAGGCATCGATTACGGACTGGATTTTATCAATTGCATTATTCTGGGTACGTTAACGGGAGCATTTGGTGGTGTGCTACGCGATATTTTGGTTAATGAAATTCCTGTGATTTTTCACAAAGAAATTTATGCGACGGTTAGTATTGCAGGTGGACTGCTCTACTACGCACTTTACCAGTTGGGTGTTTCGAACCCGCTTTTGCAAATAATTCCAATTGTAGGCATGATTGTAGCCCGTTCGCTGATTATGTATTTTAATGTTTCGTTTCCATCCATTTACAAGGAGAAAGAATGAAGCCGGAGCAGCATACTACAATAAAATAAGTATGGCAATAGCGCCAACACCTATTCCTGCTCCAAAAACCACAATCTTATCGGCCAATCCGTTCCACCAAATCCATCGAGTTTCTTTACGCAAGTTTTTTACCAAATTGCTTAGCGCATCGACTTTCTGCGAAAGTGCCCGGTTATTTGTAGCAAGAGTTTCGTTGTTCTGTTTAAGCTCCAACAGTGTTCGGTCGATATCGGCAATAATGCCCGTCATATTTTGGTTAAGAAAGCCGCTATCGGCCTCCATGCGCAGAACAACTTTCCCCAGCGTTTCCTCAATAGCCGTCAGCTCTCTAAGCAATTTGTTCCTGTTGGTGAGCAACTGGTTGTAAATGCGTTTGATCTGCCCCAATTCATCTAGCTGTCTATTGAGCTTATGAGCCCGGGCGCTGCTAATGATGTAGGCCGTATCGGCTTCAATTACAACGGTTGATCCTCGGGAGGCCTTTATTTTATCGTCGTTGGAATGGAACGTTACCGTTTGCGCATTTGCCGAAAGGCAGAACCCCAAAAATACGAGAAATAGTGTTGCGATTTTCATGTTGATTGTTTTGAAGCAATAGCCTAAAACCGAAACGTGTCAGTTTCGGTTGTGTCGAGAGGTATTTGCATTTGCTGTTCGTTAATGAGTGTATGCAAGGCATCTTGCAGTTTTAGAATGCTGTATTTATTTTTCTGCATAATGGAATCGAGGTTGTAACTAAATTGGACAAGCCTGCTTTGAGTCGTTTTCAATTGATTGTAAATGCCGTTGTACGCCTTTTGCAGAGAATCGTATCGGTATTGAATCGATTCTACGGCATCAATTTCTTTTTGCAGTTGTCTTGCGTGCTGCCGGCTCATATTGCCCGAAACCATTATGGCAATTATCAGCCCTGCTCCAAGCACTATTAGCGCTAGCTTCATGTATTTATCAGTCATTGCCTATTTTTGTTTATCTGAAGGCAAACATACTAATTTTCGGGCAATTCCTCCAATGCCTCCCGTATTTGATCGTTATTGAGTCCCTTCATCTTCTCTATAATTTTATTATGATCATCGATTAAGTAAAACGATGGAAAAAACACGCACATTGAACAGGGTATTTGCATAGCCATACTTATCCCATAAGTTTTTAAATGTGATGGCTTCCTTTTCTTTCGCGTGCCTGGTTTGCCAAACATCGTAGGTTTTATCTGTAAATACTGCAATGAATTCTACCCGGGAGTCATGTTTTTTATGAAGTTCGACCAGTCCGGAAATGGGCCGAACAGAAAAAAAACAGCCGGTTCCTAAAAACGCCACCAATCGCATTTTATTTTGCGACGAGAATAGTAACTCTTTATTGCCGGATTCATTTCATAATGAGAAGTTTTCTACTTGACTCCCCTTGTTGAGTGTGCCTTGTGCTGTTGGATGAGAGTACGCATCAATGCGTTGTGCATAGATGTTTTCTGTTATTGCAGAAGGGATTTTTTCTGACAGTTTTTGCACTCGTTTGAAACGCACTTGTTCTTTTATTTGATCGGGGAAATAAATTGCGGGCAATTTATCAAGGTGCTGCTCCATAATTTTAAATTTTTTCTTTTGCGAGCCTTATCAATGGCTTCCGATAATTTCTGATTGGGATAATTCCCAAACCCACTGAATTGGAATGGATCGGTTGCCAGATCCAGAGTGACCGTGTATTTAAATGGGTTATGCGCAATTGACGTCGTGCAAATAAACGAGCTGATGTTCTGATTAATTCCGAACTATTAATTATCTTTGCCGTAGAATGATTAGAACAAAAATGATTTGAGAATTATTAATAAACACATTCTGGGTAAGCTGATTCGTAAAAATCGAGGAAACTCGAAACTGGTGAAAGTTGTTCAGTAATTGATTTCTGAGATTGAGGATAGCAATTGGAAAACACCTCATGATTTAACTACAAATCGACCTGATGCAGATTGTGTTTATGGCGGAGAGTTCTATTTCTTCAATATCAATATACATCGCACTTTGATAATGATTGAATTTGAAGAAACTGGTGAAGCAACGATTGTATGGGCTGGTAGTCACGATGATTACGAACTGACTTTTAAAAACAATCGGAATGTAATTAGAAAATGGTTGAGAGATAATAACTGGATTTAAAAATTGGTAATCATGAAAGATATTCTTGACATAATAGAAATTGAGAAAATAGAAAGATTAGAGAATGAGTATGATTTGGAAAAAGCATCACTACTTGAACGTAAATTACGTTTAATGATTGATGAAAATCCAGATTTAAAACCTTTGAGACATAAGCTTCGTGATTTGATTAAAGAGTACGAAGATAGGGAGTGGTCTGATTTTGATAATATTACTGATTCACAATTGGATGAGTCTGATAAAGCAGAGGAGATTGTGAATTATGAGCAAAAATTTATCCATAAGCGAAAGGATACGATTAGAAAAGAGCTTAAAAAGTATGATATGACTCAGCAAGATTTGGGGTTAATTCTAGGCCATCCAAAATCGTATATGAGCGAATTGGTAAATGGAGTATCTCAATTTACATTAAAGGATTTGGTAATTATTCATCGAATTTTAGGAATTAAGCTAAATATTTTGATTCCTACTTTTCTTCAATCAGAGACAAGAGATAAGGTAAGAGAATCGATTAAGAAATTAAATAAACCAAAACTCGGATTGAGAAAAACGGAATTGGTATAATATCAACAGCGCATACGTGGTCATAAAACAGTTTCATACTGCAACCGATAACTTTCATATTAACATACGAAACCGGCTTTCAGTGGTTTTGTCGAATATGCTTCCGGTGTACTCTTGTGCTTGTGTTAGCAGGGATAAACAAAAAATAGTAGTTGTAAAAAGAGTTTTTTTTATGATGAGGTTTTCGTTTCTTATTGTAGGGTAGACGATTAAACCCGTAATAAACCGCCGGGCATATTAAAAACTCCATTCGGTTTCAATTGTATTTAATCGGGCTTGCAGCAATCTGTAATTCCGCTTGGCATTTCGTACTTTTTTTACAACCAACCGATTTACCCATACATACCTCCACACGGGCAATACAACCACACTCAGTGCATCGTAGGGTAGTTGGGTAAACATATTTTCGGTTCCACCCGTGCGGTAGAAATGCCAACCGGCATACACCACCGCAAGAGCAGTCATAATTGATAAGCTTACGATTACGTTTTTCCTCACAGCCTTGCGATAATTTTGTTCAATGGAGTCCGGAGATTCGCACTCTTTCATTTCTGCATGAATATTCTCAATTATCTTTCGCTTTTCTTCTGCCAACAACTTCCGGTCGAATTTTCTGGAATAAAGCAATTTACCGGCCGCAAGCTTTTTCGGAAAATCAATTGAGCCATCATGTTTAAAGTAAAAGAACAGCTCTTCGGTAGTTTTAGATTCCATACTCATTTGTTTGTAATGTTTAAAGGGAAAATGGTTGTTCGATTTTGTATGCAATTTGAGCGATCTTCACTCAATAGTTGAGTCATGCGCTACTTTTTCTTTGTTGAAATGCCAAGTAAGTTATGACCGTAAAGGGAGAAGTGCAGGAAAACAGGATCGCCTGCATTGGTGCTGTTAAATGTTTGTTCATCAACTTCGTGCCTTTCTCCCTCTACCTTAAAAAAGTACTTTTGAGCCGGACGCATTTTTTGTCCCCACACCCGTGGAAAAATATCGCCAAGTATGGGGATATACAGCATCCCACTGCCGGCTTCGTAAGAAGTTTCTTGCTTTTTGGCTTGTAAAGCAGCCTCTTTCAGTACTTTTTCTCCATTTTTCAAGTCTTTGTTGTGTTTTCTATTTACCATAATGAGGACAAAAACACTGAGTGCCAAAATACCGGCATCAATAAAAACGAGCATTTGAAATTGCCCAGGTTGGAGCAATAAAAGCACAAGATTGATAAAAGCTCCGGCGGTTAAAATAAGCACAGCAAAAATATAGCCCATGCGCCTTTCATACCTGATGGTTTTTCTGTCTTCGGCTGTTAACGATACCTTTTGATTTTTCATATGCTTTATCTTTTTATTAATTTGTTCCCATTTCCTATTCAAGTATTGCAATAATTTCGGTTTTCCAAATTTACAATCCTTACGAAATTTTGGGGATCACATCATAAAGTTGTGGACTTTTAGTTTTTAAAAAATGGTATTGCTCATGATTGTAAATTAAAGCTTGGTAATAAAGATGTTATGTAAGGGCTTCCATATTTACTTTTGTCTGACGCTAAAGCGATGTAAAACTTAAGTCCGGCAAGCTAGCGGATTTGTGAAGGTGCGGGCGGAAAAAAAGTGCCGCTACCAACTAAAAACACTAGTGTCATGTCAAGTATGGAATGACGGGTAAGTTGAAGATATTTTTGTTTTTAGCAAGACAAAAAATGTGCGCATAGCAGCGTTCTGTAAACATTTTTTAACGCAGATAAAAATAAAAA
>JAQICA010000114.1 GCA_027858775.1 Salinivirgaceae bacterium
TGGACAAATATTGTTAGAATCATGAACACACAAAGCTTGCTAGATGTAACGCTTCCCATGGAAACTAAAACATTAAAAATTACCACATCGTCTAAACCAATAAATAAAGTTTTAGAAATATATAAAGCAACAGGCACCAAATCAATGATTAATAGAAAATCAAAATATGTAGTGTACCATTAATTCTATAACATACAGATTCTGAATTTAGTTTTTTTGTCTATTGTGCAAGTTGGGTGCACCCAAGGCAATACAGATCCAATCCTTTCTTTGGGTATCACTTGTGCATCATGTTTGTCAACGACATCTTTCAGTTTTACGTAAGAAGTTGAATCATCCGTTATTAGTTCAGAATCGACTGATACATCTTTTTTTACGATTGATGTTATCGTATCAGCCTTAAGGTCAGTTATTACCTGCATTTTTTACATTCATAAACCCACTTATCTCCCTTCCAATAATGTTCCTTACATCCGCAATGCGAACAAACGACACCTTGCTTATCTCGCATCTCCTTGAATTTAAGCTTGCAGCTTTCTTCATTCGGATATATTTCATTGAAATTCAATAGATTCATTGCTGTTGTTTTTATGTTATCAAAGATAAGAAACGAAAACATTCCTTAGGTATAATAGCGGCTATTCATTTTCCCTTATCAAAAGCCTCAAAAATTATGGCTTTACCATTCTCATACACATCAACAGATCCGAAATTATGCCATAAACCCAATGAAATGGCTGGCAATTTAATACCACTCTTTCCACAACGTTTGTATACCATTTCATCGTACCTGCTTTGTTTTGCTAAATGATTCATTATAATATTTTTTAATTATTCTAAAATTAATAAGCTAACGTACTTCAACACTTGCCCCATTTTTATCAGTAAATTCATCAAACAATGGCTGCAAAGGTGTTACACTTTCTGTATCCTCGGCAAGTGTAATTGCCATAATTTTAATTTTATTATTGTCGGGCAAGATAATACTTTTTGCTCCTGCAGGAATAGCAAGCTCGTATTTAAACAAATATGAGAACTGATAAGCTTCGTTTTGCGAAGGATATTTGAAATGCCTGTGCGTTGCAAACCATGCAATATTATCGTTTTTAAGATACGGCTTATCAATGCCTCTTAATGTTTTATTATCCCACTCAAAAAGTCTGTTGTAATGTTGTCCAATAAAACCACTCCAATCCTGAACATTTAATGAATACGATTTACCATCTACAAAAACTTCACCTTTTGTATCTTCGTTGGCTGCTGCTAAAATATACATGCTGGTGAATTTTCCTTGAGGCAAACTAATTTCTTGCCCTTTACATTCTACGGCATTTTTAGCCTCATCTTCTTTGCTTCCCATGGTAAATTTAATTCCTTCGCTTACAATTACATCGGGTAACATTTCAGAGGGTAAACTTCTCCTATGGGCAAATTCTCCATCGCTACGGTTTTTATCGTGCGTAATTACATCGGTATTAAATGGCAAATTAATGCTCGCTTGATTATGCGTTGATGAAACAGATGCCGCTTTAAATTTTACGGCAAAACTACGGATGGTAAAGTGTGACAACTCAAAGTTTAATTGATTATTAGCAAATTGAGCATCACCAATCCTGTTTTCCTGTCCGTCAACTTCGTAGGCATCTGCAATATCACCAGCAAAGGCAACCGAGGAGGTGGTAATATCCTTGCCACTTAATTCATTTAAACGAACCATATAATAGTCTTCATTTTCCATTTTCTTAAAGGCCATTACTCCTACTTCATCGTGGCTAACCGAAAGAAATGATTTTTCTTTATTCCATTTACCCTTATGTTTTGGTACCTCAAAAGCCAGAAGTGCTTGGTTAAATGTTTTGCCTTGCAAAGCAGAATTGGCTTCTTGCCAGCTGTTTTTATGTCCATAAATACCATACCTGAACTCATGAACTCCCCAGTCTTGGGTTTGCTGCACTGGAAACCATTTTTCATTTTCAGGACTGTACAATAAGGTTAGGCGAAGGTTGTTTTCGCTTGGTTTGTCGGAGCCATATTTGCAGTCTTCTAAAATGGTAATGCCATAGCCACCCTCTTTATCGGTTAAATCGAACCACAACTTTGATGGCACTTCAAATTTATTGCTGGTATTGGTGCCGCGCTCAATAGCCCCCACTCCAATATTATAAGTTGCAAGTTCATTTGAAACGGCTAATGGGAAATCGGCTTTTAAACTTACTCCTTTCGATTGCCAATCTAATATATTGGCCACTTCAAGCCTTTTACCAGGTTCACCCAATGCCAAGCTAATTACTTGTTTTATTTTAGAATTGCGGCCTTCGCGTTTCACTTCAATAGCTACACGCATAGGACCATTTTCAACAATTTGCATGCTAACATTTTCATCAAGTCGGCCAAGGGGTGGGTTTTGTCTATCTTCCCAATCCATATTCCATGCAGGCCATTCTTTTGGCGATTCTTCCAAAAATACCAATCCCGCAGGTTTTGCCAATAACTCTTTAGCAGCAAGTTTGTCGTAAATGCTTTGAATATCGCCTTTGCTATTAAGCTCAACTTTATAAAATTCATTCTCAAGGCTATTTGCACTAACTTTTAATGGTTGGGCTAAGGTTTTAGCTTGTGCCACTTCTCTTATTTCATATACCGCCATGCCGGTAGCAGGCACTTTTGCCAAGAAAATTAGTTTAATGCCGTTTTCTGTCCTTTCCAATTCCTGAGTAGGCACTTCAACGCCCTTACCGTTAAAAACCTGAACCTGTTTTGGCAGTTTGGAATAGGCAACTTGAATGCTTACAATATCTTCACGAGCCTGCTCCAAGGCATTGTAAACAACTATTGAGCGACCTTTTGCCTGCGTATTCATAAATGCAGATAATTCGCGTACCGAATTTTCAAGCACATTGGCAAAGCCGTTGGCTGCAACAAATTCATCGTTCCAAGCGTATTCGTAGGCCTTTGGAATTGAGGTGCCTGGAAGTATATCGTGAAATTGGCTTCCTAAAACAAGGTTCCATGCCCTATTTAATTTCTCAAACGGATAAGGTGAGGCTCCAGTCCAATCGGCAATAACGGCCAAATTTTCGGCACTTTGAGCCAGCAACTCATTTTTTCGGTTCAAGCGTTTCATATACCCCTGAGAAGTAAGCGAGCCCGAACTATGTTCAATTAAAAGCAAGTCGCCCGTATAGGTAGGTAACTTTTCACGCAGATCTGGTGTAATATCCTTATATAATTGATCGGAGGCAACCAATACCACCTTGTGTTTGCTATCGCTATTATTGGTGCTCGCAATGGCGTTTTTCACATCCAATTCGCGGCATCCTCCGCCTTCGTCGCCAACGCCATAATAGCGGTAATCGAAGGATAAGCCGTATTTATCAACATTTTCAGTAATTCTTTTGTCCCAGTTTTCATCCAAATCTAAACGAGGCTTAACCCTACCATTATAGTTAGTTGCATTTAGTACCGAAATTATGCCTTTACCATCGGGGCCGTTCCAAACACCCACATTAAAAGGAATAGGATTGGCAGCCCTCCAAGTTAGTTTTTGTGTTGAAAAACCAAGCAAGCCGCAATGGTTCCAAATACTGGGTGCATTTGCAATAAATCCGAAACAATCGGGCAACATATAATCAGTACTAACTTTCCCAAACTCTTTTTGAAAATATTTATTACCATAAAGCACCTGACGAATTAGCGACTCCGAAGAAGAAATATTCACCTCGCCTTCATCGACCGATGAACCCGAAATATGCCAACGACCTTCAGCAATATAGGTTTTCATTTTTTCGTATTTCTCAGGATAATACTCCTTCATTAATTCATAACGGCGCGATCCTGTGAAATTGAATACATACTCAGGATATTTATCTAGCAAATAAAAATTCTCATCTAAGGTGTTTTTTAAACACAGGTTAATGGTTTGAGGATAATCCCAATTCCACTCGGTGTCTAAGTGAGCATAACCTACGGTATACAATACTCGATCGGTTGAAATATTGTAGGTTTCAGGTTTAGCTTTTACCTGTGCACTCAATACAACCGGAATTAGGAATAAAGTAGTTAGAATAAATCCAACTACAAAGTGTTTAATTCGATTTTTAGTCATTGTAAATATTGTTAGTTAGTAATAAAAGAAATTCATAATTATACATATACTTCTAGAAGTTTAGGGATACATGTTGGTAGTAAAATAGTTACACGTTGCCAAATTAACAACACCTGTTTCCTTTAAGGAATAATCAACCTTTCCTGATGAGGCATCGGTAAAGTTCATTGCATCCATTGCCAAAGCATGGTGTAATTCGCGTGATTTACCATTTGCATCCACCCTGTCAAAATCATGTATTCGGTAGGTTACATCAGATGTCTGCTGAATTTCGGCTATTAAATTTCCTTTGCCTATGGAATGCACCTTACCTGCGGGTATAAAAAACACATCGCCGCTATGCGTGCTATGTATTTTCATTAAACTCATTAGCTGCTTATCGCGACTCATTTGTTCGAACTCAGCAGCATTGGTTTGCTTCGTGAATCCAGAAATTAGCGTCGAATCCTTTTCAGTATCTACCACATACCACATTTCTGTTTTACCAAAACTATTGTGCTTCTCTTTGGCTAGCTTATCATTCGGATGAACCTGAATGGATAAATCATCGTTGGCATCGATAAATTTTATTAACAAGGGAAAATTATTACCAAATGCATCATACACTTTTTTACCTAAAAGCTCGTGTTGGTAAGTATCAATGAGCTCTTTTAAGGTAGTGCCCTTTAATTCGCCTTCAGAAACTACCGACAAATCATTTGAAAGACCTGAAAGTACAAAATTCTCTCCAATTTTAGATAGTTTACGCTCAGTTAGCTTAAGTTCTTCAGCAATTCTTGATCCGCCCCAAATCATCTCTTTTAAAATGGGGTTAAATTTTAATGGATATAACATTTTTAATTTTCTTTTTATAGTATAAAATTATAATTTATTGAGTTCTACTGCCAATTTAGTGGATGATTTTATATGATATATATTTATGTAAATTCCAAAAAGCCAACCAAAACTTTAGCATGGCATTGTGACTTGGCGGATAATTACTCATGCGTATTGATATTTGTGGAACCGAAAACATAACATTCAATAGTTGCAATGCTGCTACTTCAACATCTTCCTCGGGGTGCCACATAAGCATATCGGCATGGGTTGCTGTGGTACCAGCAAGTAACCTTATATCAGCAATGTGCATTCTGTTTTCGTTAATGGAGTAGGGACAATCAGAAGCTCTGAACATATTGCCATATTTACGCATTAAGGGACCAATGTATTGCTGTCTGAATTCAATAAGCACTTCGCTATTTTCTGATGTTAAGGCCTTACTGATATCTGACATTAGCCTGTCGGATGCCTCAAATACATTCCAATAATCCATTTCTTTATTATACTCAGGTGTGTTGTTGTAATTCTTAAAATTATCAACAAAATCAAGCTTAAATCCATCGAGCCCCCACTCATTCATAGCACTTACATAAGTGTCAATAAGGTAACGCCTTACTTCAGGATATCGGGGATCGAGTATTGCACGCCCTTGATTTTTGTCATCATTAATAAATTTACCTGCAAACTGTTTGTATGCCGCCGATTCGGAACCTACAAAAGGCAAGGAATACCATAACATGAATTTCATTCCAATGGCATGAATACTATCTACAAATGATTTCATTTCGGGAATTCGTTCTGGTTGCCAATCGCCAACATACCTATATCCTCGGTTATTATCGTTAGTTTGCCAACCATCATCAACAATAACAGCATTACAACCTTTACGTTAATATTTTTAGGTTCAAAAGTAAAGTCTAGGTCTTGTCCATAGCCAAGACTTGTGAAAAGGGTGAAAACAAGTATAAGTATATTTTTCATAATTAATTTTATTTCTATACACGTTAAAAGGAATATAAACCCTATTTTATTTTATATGCTTTTTTATTCATCTCAATATTCTCGGTTTGCACTTTGGTGCAATCTGTCTTAATTATAGCTTCTCGCGGATCAACACACTTTGTTTTTACTGAAATGTTTTTAAGTGTTAATCCATCAATGTATTTAAAGTAAAATGCCGAACTTGGTAAGTTTTTCCAACTATGTGATGATGGATAACCACCTTTAACCGTTGGTAAATATGCAGTTATATCAAGATTTCTGTCTTCTTCATTACCAGGAACCTCAAGTTCAATTTTTATGTCTTTTAGCGTTATATTTTTCAAACGAAAATCATTGTTTAATCCTGTAGCAGAAGAGGTTTTAGGCCCAGCCTCCTTAGCGGAGAAATCTGATATTCTTACATTCTCAATACTCCCTACGCCAGGTTTTGGGACATCATCAGTGTGGGTGCGGCTTCTGTTTCCCAATGTAATAAAAATTGGTGTTACCGCATTTTCCGCATCAATATTATCGAACCATATATTTTCCATTTTTCCGCCATCGGTAATAATAAGCGTTATGGCACTTTGTGTTTTTTCCAATCCGTTTACCTGGTGATTACCTGTAACAGAAGGAATTACCTTGCAGTTACGATAAATTATATTTCTGAAACCACCCGTAGTTTCGGTTCCCAATTTTAAGGCATTGTAATGGCTTGATGCGATACAGTTTTCAATTAATACATTTTCGCATCTTGAAGGGCCATTACTTTTTAAGCAAATAGCATCGTCATCGCTATCAAAACGGCAATTTCTGACATACACATTTCGACAACCATCAATATCAATACCATCGTTATTATGTGTATAGAAATATTGAGGATGATCTCCTTGAAAATCGATAACACCTTTGCCTGTAAACGAAATACCATCGGCCTTCTCGGCATAAAACAACGACTTATCCACCTGACTATCTGTGTTATTTTTATACGCTGTTTTTATAACAATATAGTCGTCAGGGTTGGTGCTCCCAATTATTTTTGATCCATCTTCAAATTCTAAATGCACACCTGATTTTAATATAATAGAGCCTGTTAGGTAAGCTCCTCGTGGAAAAAGGAAGCGAGCAGGACCATTTTTTGTTAAAGAATCAATGGCATGTTGAAATTTATCAGTAATTAAAACAAAACCAGTATTGTCAAAATGCAGATCATTTACTACATTATATACTGGAAAACCAGAACGATCAACCACCAATTGACGTTCAAGGTTTTGTGCCATTATTTCTAAAGTGTCTTTCAGTATTTTATGAAAAGATTTTTTGCTTTCATTATCAGTTGTTTTAATTTGTTTACTGCTTGAATTTGTATAAACTGCGGCTGCAATATATTGAAAACTAAAACTTCCGAAAAATATGATTAGAATTAATCGTTGCATTATGTTTTTCATGCCTAAAATATTTTCTTTAATATGAATAAATTATAAAATGTCTTTTTCAATATACCATTTCAATTGAACATTATATTTTTGAAATTTGAGTAGCGAGACGAAACATAACACATTGATAACGTAAGTGTTGTAAGTTTTACATGCGCCTTATTAATTGCATGTAGATTAGAATCTTATAAAAGAATAAGGATGTCTTGTGAGTTTAAAAAAATAATCTAATATTATTTTAGCGAATATTGCAGGAGATAAAGATTTTTCCTCCTGCAATAGTTACACTTAAAACTTTTTATTAAGAACTTACAGCTGTTCGTTTAGTACTTAAAGCAAAAGCTGCAAACAAAAGATAAACAGCACTTGCTAAAATAACTATTACTGCTCCAACTTGTGAACCCATATAATCAGATAGTAAACCCATTAAAAATGGAATTATGGCTCCACCAAAAACTCCTGTTATCATTAACCCAGAAATTTCGTTTGCTTTATCGGGACGTGCCTGAATTGCCATACCAAAAATAATAGGAAACACATTTGCTATGGTAAATCCGATGATACCAAAGATTGCGAATATTGCAATTTTATCGGATACAAACAGAAGTGCTATTAAGGTAAGCACAGCGACAATTATATTTATTTTGAAAAACCTTGCCGAAGAATACTTGGCTAAAAAGAACGCTCCTAAAAAGGTACCTATGGTACGTAAAGCAAAATACAAACTTGGTCCATAACCAGCTTCTAATGAGCTTAAACCGCAACGTTCCATCAAAATTTTTGATGAGGCTGTGTTTATACCCACATCAACCCCTACTACAAAAATAATTCCTAGAAAAAGAAGTAAAATAGTACGGTCTTTTAAAATGGCTAGTACCCCGCTAAACGATACTGCTTTTTCTGAAACAGGCTCTTCCTCTATTTTGGTAAACATAAGCCAAACTGTTGATAATACAGTAACCACGGCATATATAGGGAAAATATACTGCCAACTTCCTAAAGCCACAGCAGCAAATGTTGCTATAAAAGGCGCACTAAATGAAGATATGGCTTTTACAAACTGGCCAGCAGTTAAGCTACTTGTTAACTTGTCGCCCTTTACAACGTTAGTTAACAATGGGTTGAGAGAAACTTGCAGAATGGTATTGGCTATACCCAATAAAGCAAAAGCAATTAATGACATTACGAATGTATATTCAATAAGCGGAATAAACATTGCTACTATTGTAATTACATTACTCAATAAAACCGTTTTTTTGCGTCCTATTTTATTCATTAGGATGCCGGTAGGTATTGAGAAAATTAAAAACATTGAAAACAAAGCTACCGGAATTAAGTTTGATAGTGTATCACTAAATTCAGGGCTGTAGGCTCCCAATAAATCTTCTTTTACGTGTGTAGCAGTTATTCCTACTACATCGCAAAAACCCATTACAAAAAAGCCAAATAAAACTGGCAGAACACTTTTTAATGTTATTTTCTTGTCCATTCTTAAAAATATTAATTGTTAATACTATTGTGATTTACATTTTAGGAATAATTGCTTGTATTTTTGTCCAATAATTATCGTCCAGCATACGGGCACTACCAATTATTGCAGCATCTTCTTTTAATTTAGATATTTTAATTTGAACATCTACTCCCTGAGCCTTTAACCCCTGTTCAAGCGATGGTCCAAAAAGATTGTATGCTCCGGTAACATTGCCCCCAATAACAAGAACCTGGGCATCAAATTTTCGGAACCATGGTCCTAGAAACTCACCCATATTACGTCCATATTGTTCAAAAATAGCGGCCGCTTTAGGGTTTGACACTGCAGCCTCAGCAATAGGACGAGCTCCTGCCACTGTTTCACCAGTGAGTTCTTTATATTGCTTAATAAACCACCGGGTCGAAAATGAATCATCGGCTATACCATCAGCGAAAGGCAAATGCCAAACACAACCCAATTCTGGTACTTCGGGTCCTTCAACCACCGGAATGCCATCGCTTACAAAGGCCGATCCGAAACCTGTACCCAAGGTAATTGAAACAATGCGCTCTGCACCACTTGCACTACCTAACCATGCTTCACCTGCAGCAAATGCTGAAGCATCGTTCATAAATCGTAGCGCGGTAGTTTCAGGCAAATTCAACTTCTGGCGCAATGCTTTTGCAACATCCACTCCATTCAGACTTTCGTATTTGGCTACCCTTTCAAAACGGGCAATACCCGTTGCATATTCAAAAGGTCCAGGCATTCCAAATCCAATACCTTTTAACTCATTCACATCAATTCCCGATATGGTTTTCAACAACACATCGGCCCAAGCATTAATAATTACATCGGCACTAGCCTGGTTATCAATATCTCCCTCGTTTCGTGAACTAGTAACAAGTTCATCTTTTAGTAAATCGACAAGAGTACATGAGATATGACTTCCTCCTACATCGACTCCAATTGCATATTTTTTCATTCGCTTTTTATATTAATTTTTATCAAAAATAATATTATTCGTTTGATAATGAATAAGGAACATCTATTTCCTTAATTCCTCGTTGTTTATTAGGTGTATCCGACATTTCTAAATTTATTAAAACACCATTCAGTAGATCGGTATGTTTAAAATAATTCTTACTATAAGTTGCTCCATTAACTTTTAATGCACCAATATAACGGTTATTAATTGAATTATTTGAAGCATTAATGGCAGGGCTTCCGCATTTAAAATATCTTGAATAAAATTTGGGCACACTATTCAAATCACTATATTTGGAGAGCATTGATGCCGACAAGGGCATCAAAAAAAAAATGCAAGAAAAATTGGGCCCTACGGCAAATCAGACACCATTTTTAATGTACTTCTCAGAATTAGATGATTTACGAAGGGTGGATAGGGGCAACTTTCATCATTTATTATCAGATATACTTTTATTAACCATCTCGGCAATGCTGTGCGGGGTAAATGAGTGGCCTTCAGTTATTACGTTTGGGAAAAATCAGTTGGGATGGCTTAGGGGATTCGGGAGCTTTTCAAAAGGTATTCCATCCCAAGATACCTTAGAACGTGTATTTGCAGCAACAACTAACGGAAAACCCCTCGTTGCGCAAGCTAAATGAGAGGTATGGGTAGCAGATAATTCTTAACGGTAGGTCATTAGTTAATTGATTCAATAAAATGTTTAGCCGTGAATGTTGGTATTATTGATTTTTTAAAATCTTTCAGATTTCTAGTTATTATCATATCATTTCCGTACAAATATACGTCAAAATGCAAATCAACGATACTTTGTCAGTGATTATGCGCGGCAAAAAGGTTAGGTAGCTTGCTACTTCGACATTTTACTTACCTTGTTATTTGCTATTATTAACACTTTTTCAATCAGGCCCGGGAAAAGCTTATTGGCAAATGCATTGAGTTTGCCCAAGGGTGTAAGTACATTTTTAAAACGTCCCTTTTCGATATTACGGATAATTGCCCGGGCTACCTCATCGGTGGTCTGGGCATTTTTGTTGCTGCGCTCTTCAATGGGGATAAGGCTTCCGTCAGCAGCCATGGTGCGTTTCACCGGGTCGTTTTGGGTAAAGCCCACGTAAGTAATGCCTATTTTTATGCCGGTTTTGCTGAGTTCAATACGCATCGATTCAGCCAGTGCCGTAATGGCCATTTTAGCCGAGCAGTATGCCGAAATGCCTTGCAAGCCTCTGATCCCGGCCACGCTCGATATATACATGATGCGCCCACGGCTTTCTTTCAGGTGGGGTAGTGCTGCTTTGGTGATGTTTACAGCGCCATGAAAATTCACATCCATAACTTGCTTGAAAACTTCGGGGCTTAAATCTTCAAAGTTCCCGCGCATTGAGATGCCGGCATTGCTGATGAGTATATCCAGCCGGCCGTAATGGTCAATTATCTTTTGTACCATTGTTTCGCAGTCGTCCGGATTGGTAACATCAGCAGCAACGGCAATAACCTTACCTCCGTTTTGCTCAATTTGGGCACGAACGCTTTCAAGTCGGTCGGCTTTACGTCCGTTTATAATTACCAGAGCGCCATGTTTAGCCAGTTCAATGGCTGTGGCCTTGCCAATTCCCAGGTTCGAACCGGTTATCAATACAATTTTATTGCTTACTGAATAGTGCATGATTCTACTTTTTTTATTTGATGGTCATTTGAGGGTTGTGTTTCAGGGCGGTAAACGAGTTGCTAAGGGCCATGGCCACGTGTACAAAAAAGGCAATCCAGATGGATCCGGTTAAGGCGGTAAGCCAGCATAAGGCCAAACCAAGCACGGCTGCACCAATGGTTTCTTCTATACCTTTAGGTTTGTGTGTGGCCGAATAGAGTGCAATATTCACAGCTGTGGCCGGCCAAAACCCCATCGACATAACCAATGGTACAAACAAAATACCACGAAACAAAAATTCATACCCAAAAAGGTAAAATGTCCATCCCAGAGCATTGTGCAGCATCAGTTTTTTAGTCCAGACCTTTGAGCGGATTTGCGGATAATTTTCAAGGTTTTTAGGTTTTTTTGCACTCATCATCGATACCGGTACAATTACAATGCTGATACCGGCAATCCACAATAACGAAGTAAGCCACGTTTGAGTGTTAAAGGCTAACCCGTAATCGGCCAGCGAAATATGTGGCAAAAAAATCAAAGCCAGAATGGTAGGGATTAACCCCATTAAAACAAAACCGGCATACTTTGTAAAAAGAATATGACGGGCAGCGGCTTTGTCAAATTCGTATTTCTTATAAAAATAGTTCTTGATTTTTTCCGATTTAAAAATAAACCAGTAAATGGTGAAATATCCAATGGAAATTAAAATGGTGAAGAAGGTTTGAAAATCACATTCATTCCAGCTAAGGTAAGGGCTTAATGTTTCAATCATGATGTTATAGTTTGTTGTTTTCTTTAAACCAGTTGAATGCTGCGGTTATGGCTTCAGAAACCGGAGTTTGAGGTAGTTGAAGTTCTTTAACGGCCTTAGCAGGCGAAAAATAATGACCGTCGCAAGAAATACGCGCCATGGGGTAGGAAACCGCCGGTGCTTTACCGCTTATGCTTGCTATTGCCGATGATAGGAGGCCAAAGGCCAGTACTGCAAATTTGGGCATACAGGTTTTGGGTGGATTTACACCTATTTGTTTGGCAATAAGTTCGAAAGCTTCTTTGTATGAAAGGTTTTCGTTTCCAAGAATATAGCTTTCGCCAATTTTACCCATCGTGAGTGCGTTACAAATACCAACGGCCACATCTTTTACATACACATAATTTTTGCCGCCGGGTGAGTATCCGGGGGCTTTACCTTTGTAAACAGCTACGATCATTGCACCCGAGCTAGGGCCTGAGTCGTGTGGCCCGAACATAAACGTAGGGTTAACAATCACAGCCGGAAGCCCTTGTTCTACTGCGTCTAAAACGAGCAGGTGTGACTGGTACTTTGAATCCATGTAGCCAAGCCCGTATTTGGCCGAGGAGTATGGTTTTTCTTCGGTTCCGGGGTTTTCTTTTGTGCCGGGTCCAAAACTGTTGGCAGTGCCCACGTAAACCATTCGCTTTACTTTGTTTTCGGTGACAGCTTTTATTACATTTTTGGTGCCTTCAATATTTACAGCAGCATGACTTTTACAGCGCGATGGCCATGTTTTTGTAT
>JAQICA010000142.1 GCA_027858775.1 Salinivirgaceae bacterium
ACTTCAACATTTATCCTAACCCATCAAATGGAGTATTTAATGTAGATGTTGACGGAAACGCTACTGTTACAGTAATGAACGTAGCCGGTCAGGTTGTTGATAGCAAAACCATTAACGGCTCACAAACCATTACACTCGACAAAGTAAACGCAGGCGTTTACTTTGTACGTGTTCAGGTTGGCGAAAACGTTGGCACGAAACAACTGATTATTCGATAGATAATTTTTAATAGGAATAGACGGTTATTTACCACCATATTTGAAGGTGTTTGAAGATCAATTTCATCTCCCATAATCACAAAGGGAGCAAATTGATTTTCTTCACACCTTTTAGAGAACAGGGCAACTGAAGAAAATCGGTTCGCAAAAGTGGTAAATAACCGATGAATCAAATTTTTTAATTAATAATCCGTAAGCATGTAGTTGTTTCTAAATTAGATGCTTACGGGTTTTGAGGAATTAACTCGTTTTATTCATGCCAGAATGAAGTGAATTTCATGAAAGCGTGCCGGTGTGGGTTGGCAAAACGGGCAACCCCGACTTAGAAAAACCCAAATTTAAGCTATCGTATTTCACCATATTTGAAGGTATTTCTTAGACGTAGAAAACCCATGAATTTTTTGGGTTAAGCACGTGTTCAATAACAGGTGCGATATAATTATTGTTAATAATGTTTTTAATGTATTATTTGGAATTGGCCATATTATTTTTAATATTTGGCTAGTGAAATACGCATTCGCTATTGGCGCATAAAAATTACGACCAAAATTTCTTCATAAGACACCTCTACTACCCGTTACGGTGTTTTTTTGAGAAAACTGAGGTTTGAACTTGTTTCGTTTTTATTCGCGAGTAGAGGATGTATTTGTTGAATTTTAAATTTTTAGCTTATGAAAAATTTGAGTTTGTTACTCATTTTCGTGGCGTGCGCTTTATTTGCCACTGCCCAAACGGGGTTTGCGCCCCAGGTTGTTTCTAAATCCCTAGAAACAAATTCTAAAACCACCAAAGTTCAGACACCCACCAAGGCTCCCGGCGATGTGCTGTGGGAGCACGATTTTAATGGTGAGTTGTGGTCGGGAACTTCAGAAGATGGTTTCCCTGTCCCAAGTAACGCCCCTGATGGTTGGCAATTAACCGATGCCACAGGGAATGGTTTCTATTGGCGTTGGGATACAATTGGTCCACGTGGAGCCTTAATTGCCCCTTGTCCAGAACCACGTGATGAGGTGCTGGAATCTCCTACAAGTTCCAATGGTTTTATGATGTTAGAATTAGACTATTTTAACACCACTGGTGATTGTACTCCGATGGAAAATGTAACTAATTTGGATGCAACAGTTACGTATAACGCCGGATTAGATTTTTCGGCAGTGTCGTCTGTACACATGTACATCACTCAATGGAACATTTTCTGTTGCGGAGATTACGGCAGTGACATTGGTGCTTTTTTCGATGTGTCAACTGATGGTGGAACTACATGGGAGAGTATGCACATTGAAGATAATGAAGGCCTAAATGAGTGGAATTCGAATACTGGCGAAGCTTCAAAGTTTGATGTCTCAAACCTTGTTGGTGGCCAGGCCGATGTACAGTTCCGCTTTCGTCTAACCGGTGAAGCTCATTATGTATGGTGTTTTGATGATGTTCAGTTTGTTGAGCCTTACGAGCATGATATTGCGCTTGTTGATTATTGGAACAACTATATTAGTGAAAATCTGGATGAAGAAGATCAGCCATCTTATACGCATGAAGATGAAACTGATTTTGTAGAAGGATTTTACTATTATCCATGGTTCATGACTCAATATTTTAAATCGTATGATTTGGAGATTAAGAATAATGGTAGTATGTCTCAAACTAATATTGAGCACAATGTTGAGGTGATGCGTAATGGTGCATTGCACACCAGTTTTACATCAGATCCTTACGTTGAGCTGGCACCGAGTACAGTCGATACCATTAAAACGGAAGGTGAATTCATGCCAAGGAGAAAGGGACATTACCAAGTTTTACATACAACAATTGCCGATAATTCCGATCAAAATTTCACGAACGATTCATTAAGTCGCGATTTTGTTGTAACTACAGATTTCTTGTCACCCGTTCAATACAACAAATCTACACGTAGAATTGCTCCTTCAGATTGGAATAACTATGTTGAAGGCCGTGGATTAGGTTTTAGTTTTGAATTGCCAGAGCCTGGCGAATTTCACGGTGATGGTACTGCTGATTGGTATCTGTTCGAAGGAATTGAAGTTTATATTCCAGATCAAACAAACGATCAGGGAGTTCAGTTGATCGAAAATGGAAACGCAACCTTAACTGCCGAGCTGTACCGTTGGGATGAAGCAAACGAAGAGTATTTCTTAATTATTAACTCTGATACTTATGTGGTTAATATTTCAGATACTTCAACCATGGTGAGTATTCCATTCGCACTAGATGGTTCTTCTGAATATGTTACCGAAGGAGGGGAATACGTTGTTTGCCTCGCTCAGTATGGAACATGGGAAGACGATCTTTTAGGAAGAACCCAAACGTTTGATATTGGTGGCACAAGAGAACAGAAAATTGCTTTTGGAGCCGGTGTCCTTGTTGATCCGGGTGCAACGAAAGTAGGACCTGCCGATGCAGGACCTTGTATTGCCGTTAAAATGGCCTTTAGCGATCCATATCCCGAAACGGAATACAATGTTAAAGTGAATGTTACTGATAATGGAGCTATTGTAGAAGATGCATCTGTTACCATTAATGGTGTAGAAACACATACCAATGCTACAGGTGCAACAACACTGCTTCTTGAAGATGGTAGCTATCCTTATGTTATTGAAAAGGATGACCAAATTGCAGAAGGAACTTTTGCAATAAGCGGTAGCGACAGAGAAATTACATTAGATTTCAACAGTATCTTTACTGTTAATACTGTTGACTTCGATGTGTATCCGAACCCATCAAATGGTGTATTTAACCTGAATGTTGATGGTAATGCAAAAGTAACTATCTTGAACGTTGCAGGTCAGGTTGTAGAAAGCTTTACTACAACCGGTTCGAAAACAGTCAATCTGGACAATGTAAACGCAGGCGTTTACTTTGTGCGGGTACGGGTTGACAATCAGGTTGGTACGAAACAATTGATTATTCGATAAGTTTTTATCGATTCATAAATACAAAAGGAGGTGCAATTTGCACCTCCTTTTTTAATGTGTACTTGAAAACAGGTGTGCTGTTTAAAAGTTTACAGATATACCACCCAAAACAGAAGCGCCAATTTTATCGGCAAATGCATACTGGCGTTTTTCTCCTCCAACGAGATTTCGACCTGTTACAAACAGTTTAAGTCCTTCCATAATTTGGTAATGAACAGATGCATTTAACAGTATGTTGGCATCAACATTTTCGGTGTTCATCTCATTATTAATCGTAAGTGTTTGGTGCCCGTAAAAATAGCTGTTTACATTAATGTTCAGCTTTTTCATTGGACGATAATTCATGTTTACCCCTCCGGTAAATGCAGGTGTTGCTGTGTGGTAAAAGTCAGAATGTGTTTCGCCGTCGCCATCGGTATCCATCTCATCGCCATTGGCATTAACGGCATCGGGGTAATCATTGATTTTTGTTTGCTGTACAGTCACAAATATCTGGAAACTCATTTTTTTAAATGGTATGGAAGTATTAGAAAGTGTTGCTCCGGTTTGTTGTGGCTTGGTTTTTAAGTTTACGTAAGAATAGTATTCGATTGCTTCACGGGTGCTGACTCCGGTTAGTGGATCTACACCATCAATCGTATCTCTGAGAACGGGGTTTAGTGTAACCAAGTTGCTTAGCTGCGACCAGAATAGCTCAATATCCAGCGTAAAAGTCTCCGAAATATTGTGACGAAACCCAATTTCTCCGTCATCAATCGTTAGCAGTTTATAATCCCGGGAATCGTTAGAGTTCGGAATTTCATCAGCACGTTCTGTTCCGCGGTAAACCAGATTGTTGTAAAGTCCGCCTCCGGCAGGGTAGCGTAGATTGATATCCATAAATAAATCGAACATGAATGGTGTGCGCGACGAACGACCGTATGATCCGCGTACGAGAAAATCGTCTGTGATTTTGTATGTTGCCGAAAACAAGGGGCTTATTACAGCCAGATCGGGATATTGAAACTTGTCGATACGTGCTGCACCTAAAAGTCGCAGGGCCTTCCATTTGTAATCGGCCTGAATGTGTCCGCTAATTACCGAGTTTTCGATATCTCCACCATCATCTGGTGTTACAATTTCATAGCCTTCTGTGAAAAATGTTGTCGGATTAATTACCTGCTGTGTGCTACCCAAACCCATGCTGTTATACCGTGTTGTTTTATAACTGATTCCGGGCTTTAAGGAGAAGTTTTCAGAAATAATCAAATCGTAATCGGCACTTCCCGAAAGTAAATTGTAATCAACCGATAGCACCTCACCACTTCCAATAATACTGTTGCTTCCCTGTGAGTAATCAGCGCTAAAGTTTAGTCCTTTATAGCTTCCCCATAGATGGGAATATAAATTATCGAGCGAATCATGGGTTAATGCCGTAACGTTATTGTTGGCATAAACTCGTTGCACTTCGGCGCTTGCGTATCCGCCGGTAAGATTAACATCGAAATCGTTTTTGGTGTAATTCAGGTGTAGGTTTCCTGCCAACTTATTGATTGCCATGTTTGGATTAGGATATCGCTGCTCGGAATTCAAATTTAGCATTGGTAATCCAGATGTGGGATCAATGATGTAAGGCTGATCGGGATCTGCAACGGGCAACCCAATAATGTTAAGTAACGAATTATCTGGTTCATCAATAAATGCGCCCTGATCCGTGCCATTATTATAAACGTAATAATCCACATTGTGTCGATCGCGTATATCTGCATTTCCGCTTAGACGCATACTTAAGCCAGATCCGGTGTTGTACGATATAGCAGTGCTGGAAATTATGCTGTTCGGATATCCGGCCATTGTATGGGTGCTTACTCCGAATGGTTTTTCGGTGTTCGGGCTTTTTGTCAAGATGTTAATTACACCGGTTACGGCATTGGGACCGTACATGGCCGATACCGGGCCACGTACTACCTCAATTTGTTCAACATCGTTAATTCCAATTTGCAAAAGTTCCCAGTACGTTTGTCCTTGAAATTCGCTGTAAACCGGGCGGTTATTAATCATAATGAGCGTTGTCGTGTTGGTTGTTAGGTTTATAATCCCCTTCGGATCCACTCCGTCGTATCCACGTAAGTGAATATCGTAATTGCCCGGAGTTGTTTCTCTAACAATTACACCAGGAACCAGTCGGAGCGCTTCCATTATTGATGTAGCTCCAGATTCTTTTATCTGCTCTGATTTGAGTACTGTAGCTCCCAGTGGAGCTTCAAAAATATCTTCAGCTTTTTTTGATGCCGAAACAATTTCGATGTTCATTAATGACTCCAAATCCATTTCATAGAGGTCATTCTGTGCGTTCGATTGTAGGGAAGAAAGAATAATCGAAGTGAGCATTGTAATTATTATTATTTTTTTCATACACTTAAGCTTTATCATGTTAATATAGATGCATACGCATGAATAATACATTGCGTTCAATCTTATTGATAAAAAGCAATAAAATTGATGTAAAATACTAAAAACTATTGATGTAACCAAAGTGTATTTTTGCGTTATTTAATTGCGTTTTATTGGTTTTTTCATAACTTAATGCATAAGATATAGTAAAAATACCTGCATTGGTGTGTATATTTAAGCCTGCTCCAAACCCAATTGCTGTATTTTCTGTGGTTATATCTGTGTGTTTTGTTTGTAACCAAGCAGCATCTGTAAAGAGCTTAAAGTGGCTATTCTCCTCGAATAACCAGCGGAGTTCAAGGGTTGAAATGTTGCCGTGGTTTACATAGAATTGGTTTTCATCGAAACCGCGTAATGTATTTAGTCCACCTATGCGGAATAATTCATTTTTGAAAAGTGGCTTTTTGCTTTTCAATAAAAGGTAGTGGTTTTGCCCCATTAATACCCAGTTTTTATACAAAGGAATAAAACCGGCAACACTGATGTCGGTTTGCCAGTAAAAGCTTTTTTCTGAAATGGTTTTTTCTGATTTTCGCTGGCCTGCATTAACATCTATTGTGGCACTGTAGCCTTTGAGCGGATTAATTCGGTTATCCAGTAAGGAGCTTTTTAGGGTAATGCCGGTTCCGTAGCTTTGCGTTTCGGCTATTGAGGTTGTATCTTCGGGTGATAGAATAATAGTGCGCTTATCTGTGTAGTAACCACTTGCACTATTGTTCCCCCGAAAAAGAAGAAATATCCCTGTTTTTAAGTCTAAATGAACATACGAGGTGTCTTGTTTTAGCATTTTTAGTCCGAGATCTGCACCAAAGGCAGTTCGAAATACATATGGCCAATTAATTCCAGACTGTAGCTGCTGACTGTGTTTTTCCGTTTTCTTCCATTGCAAATCTATGGATTCTCCTTTTCCCAGTGCGTTTTTTATATTTAGCTCAATATCTCCCGTCACAGTGTATTTTTTATCTTCCTCGGTCGATGGAACAATTCCTACTAATCCGTTAAATCGGTTGGCCTGCTTGGTTTTTAAAAGGAGCTCGGGGCGAGCAATTCCTTTCCCGAAATTTACTACCGGAGCTTGCTGTAATTGTAAAAAACCAAGTTGTTTGATCCGACTATCGATTTTACTTATTTGATGTTCGCTGTAAGGGTCGCCAGGCATAATATTCAGATATCGTGTTAAAAAGGTCGACGATATTTTGACGGTGTTCGTGAGAATTGTATCGAACACATAGAATTTGCCTTTGTCAATTGTGTATTGGATAAATAGCAAGTTGGAGTCTTCTTTAAATGTGCTGCTTAACTGTGCAAAAGGATACCCGTTATTTTCGTAATGAGATATAAGCTCTCTCTTAATAGAGGCAAGATGAATTAAATCGGCCGTTCTCCCGTGTTTTATGTTCATTTGGATTTCTGCCGAAGTTTCATTTTGGTTTCGTATTTCAAATTTGCCAATTGTATAATGTTCACCTTTATAAATGTATATTAAACTTCGGTTTTTTGCTGTCTTTATACTATCTACCGCCGCATTAATATAGCCTTTTTGATGAAACTCGTCCAGAATTCCTGTCACTGCTATTTGTAAAGAAGAACTATCCGTATAGGTTACACTTCCATGCTCAATGCCGAAAAAATCTGCACGTCCTTGCCCGTACACATTTTCATTGATGAGTAAAAAGAACGCACCTATTCCTAAAAGCAGATTCAGATATTTTGTGTAGATCGTTATCATATTTTAACTAAGTCATGCGCTTAGGCT
>JAQICA010000145.1 GCA_027858775.1 Salinivirgaceae bacterium
GCATACAGAAAGTCATGGATGCTTTGGCTGGGCACGGCCATAGCAAAACCATAATCGGAGTAAGGCAAACAGGCCACGAAAACCTGGCATTGTACAACTTCCCCGGTCTGCATATTAACATACGGATGGGTCTTGCCCGCAAAGTCGATGAAAAGCTTGTCGCCGGCCATGTGGGTCAACACCATTGACGGCTTCTGTGCCCTGAGGTATTGGTTCAAGTGGTGGCAAAACTGGGTGTAAGCATAGCCATCCGGGTGTTCCGTCCGGTATACTCTATTAAAGCATTATTTGCAGCAATTTATGATCCTTCTTTAGTTTCAGGATTATTGGCAGAAATTATTAACGAAGTAAATAATAGAAACAGTAGAATTTTAATTTTCATAATTAATAAGTTCATTAATTTTGAGTCTACACCGAAAAGTTTTTTTATACCTAAATTCCCAAAAGGGTTCTTTTAGATTCTGCTGAATGTCAGCATCTTTTCACCCTTGATCCCTAAAGGGAAAATGCTGAAATTCAACAGAGTCGACTTTTCGGAGTAGAATCAATCTTTTAGTTCAATTATTTCTGATTTTCAAAAGCAACAATCCATGAAACGTCTGCCGTTTTATCGCTTGTAATGCTCAATTCGTAAATTGAATTTGCCTCATCAATTAGGTTTAGTTCGCATTTACAATTTTGGGCGGAGTAATTTTTGATTTTATAGCCATTTGTGGCGAGCACGATTTTATAAGTTTCTTCTCCAATCAATTTTGATGTTCCTGAAAGTTCAGCCTTGTTTTCATCCCATTCTGGATGTTTTGTCATATCCAGATAGCCCTGAAGAATGTGCCTGCTTGTGGAAATAAATTGCGGATAATCCTTTACTTCGTGTACTGCCATGATTCGTGCTTCGCCAGGACGAAGTTCCTGTTCTAACTGAGCATTACCAGCTATTTTACCTAGATAATTCCAGTTCCAGAAATCACAAACATAATATGATTTCTTTGGGTCGAAAGCCAAACCTCCATCATCAGTTTTGTCGGACAATGAAACGGATATTTGATTTGAAACCATTTTCTTAGGAATAAATTGTTTGTTTTCTTCCCAATAGGCCATTACATCGGTTGGCCAAGTCTCTCCTTCAATTTTAGTATTGTAAAAAGTTATAATGTGCCAGTCGGGTTTAACCGTAAAGTCATATACTTCAGGATATAATTTGCCTGAGAAAGCATCGATAGGACGAGCACTATTTGCAGGAGACGCTAGTAATGGTACAGCCCTCGATAAATCGAACAACATGCTTTTGGTCATTTTTTCAAAATACTTTCCAATCTCTATTCTACCGCTAGTAGTATAAGTCATTGTGATGGCAGCTTTCCATCCGTCTTCAGTATCCGTAGGATAAACGTGGTTTGGATTAATTGGGTCGCAGTCGTAGTTCGTTACTATGCGGTTTTTGTACCAACGCAAGCCTGTTTTAGTTACTCGCCCCGGATATACCCGGTCGTTGTCTCCTTCGGTGCGTTGAGTAGTAACTACACCCAAAGCCACGTCTCCATATGGTGGAATGCGTTCTTGCACATCGCGGTTTGGACCAAGGCCCTCGTAAGCCAGTTTGAAAATATTGCGGTAAGCCGAAGTTGTGGTTGCATATTTATCTTCGAAACCTCCATCGTAGCTCCATCCTGTACTCGGATAATCGAATTTAATACCTTGTACACCTCCACTTCTTAGGTTTTTGTACACATCTTTCATATGCGAGATAAAATCAGGATCGGTATAATCATAAGCCCAATAAATGGCGGTGCTATCGCCATTTCTTCCCCACCAGCCAATTCTACCTTTCGAGCGTTTGGCGTAAGGATCGTTGAATAATGTATGCTCTGGAAATTGCAAACAATAATCTTGTGAGCGTTTGGCCGTCTGACAGTAAATAAAGGGAACTCCACCCATTTCTTGCACTTTTTCACCCCAGCTTTCGATGGTATTGTATGGCTTTAGCAATTGACCACCTTTGTACATTTGCCAATGTTCATTATCCCACCAGCCTTGTTGGTTGCTAGGCAGTGCATAATCGTCGGGCTCAAGCCTTAAGCCCACTGGCGAATACTTTAAGAAACCGCTATTCATAATGTATCCCATTTCATAAAGAGTACCAATGGAATTATTTCTAAATTCATCGCCACCAAATTTCGCCACAAAGGAATACCAGAAATTTAAAATCGGAATAGTTACTCCGCTCACATCGCAATTGTTTGCTATGGCAAGCGATTTTCCATATTTTTCAAGTGCTTCAAAACGATTATCGGTAATAAAATCGATATAAAATTTATCTTTTAAAATGTATTTCGATTTAGCATCTACTAATTTTCCAACTGGATCGTCTGCTTTAAGTTCTATTTTCAGAAAATCGTTTGTTTTTATCACCGATGCGTATTTCCTAAATTCGTTATACGATAATCCGCCTGCGACTAATGACCGTTTGTCTTGCCCTTTTTTACCAAAAGTTGCGAGGAAGTTGTTTTTCGATTTTAGGGTGTCTTTGGTGGATACCGTTGTAAACTCGTACCCAATTTCGCCATCCAACACTTTGTAATCATCAAATTTAAATCCTTTGTAAGCAATACCAGACAAAGGACTGAATTTCATAATTCTCAATTCTTTATCCGATGTATTTTCTATACCAGTATTTAATACGACACAACCATTGTTGGCATACAAGTACACTTCCAAGAAAATAGATGGTTGATTTTGTTTCTTTCCTTCGATGGTTAGTTTCTCTCCAGATCCAAACCCGTCGGTAATTTTTTCAGTTTCACTTTCAAATGAATAACCTTGATTGGAGGCATATTCATTTATCTGGAAAAACGCATTTTCTATACAAACCTTCTTGTCTCGTTTATCGAGAATCGAGAATTCCCCCGTATTCTGATTAAATTCAAACTCAACCAAGCGGTTGTTTAATTTCATGTTATTCATATTCTGCGCGAAACCTGTTGATGTAATCAACAAAACAGAGATATAAAACAAAAATGTTAATCTAAGTGTTTTCATGAGTTACATTTAATTATATAAGTAGATATTATTCATTTATCTATTTGCACCATTACATCGGCAATACTAAAGGTTGTAAAGAAAAAATACAAACTTCGCTGTTATATTAATTAGCCCTTTTCCCAAGTCAGTCGAAGTTTATGCACCATGTGCCAAATAACATGGTAGTACTTGCCCTTATTGACGTTATCTTTCTTTTGCCAAAAAGCTTTTTATATTTTCCCTTGAAAAAGAACCAAAACTAGTCAAACATACGGACACTAACATAACATTAATATTCAAAAGCCCCAATGTCTGGACTTTTTCCTGAAGGTACATTGTCTCCTTCAAAATCAGAAGTATGTTCCAATTCCAACCCGGCATCGATTGCAGGGCTGTTATTGCTTAAATGAAAATCACCTTTTTGAAAATCGACAAAATTAGGATTGGCAATGATTTCATTTTTACCGAGGTCGAAACCAACACTGGCTCCATTCAGTAAATAGTAAAGGTTATTTTCATGAATGAAATCTCCATTCTCGAAAAACCGTTCCTTATCATTTCCTCCGAAAACAAAATTATTATTCCTCATCATTAATGTCGAAGGAGATGGTCTTCCGCCACAAAACGTATTTAAAACCCCCCATCGAGTTCCTTTGCTTGAAATGACTGTATTATTCTCAACACGCATGTTTTCAACCTCGGAATGAAACCCTTTTCCTAAATGGAGGCATATAAATCCATTGTTTTCAACCGCAATATTGTACGACATTACAACCCCTTTTGATGATCCACCGCCTGATTCATGAAAGCCTTCGCAATTTTCGGCATAGTTGTGATGAACATATGAACTATCGCCATTCCCAAAGATTTCAAAAAAACCGCCATCGTGGCCATAGTCGTAGCTTGGTGCACGACAGTTAACACCCCTGTTGTATGAAATTTCATTACAAGGCGCAAACATCCAAAATGCAACGGCACCATAGTCGTCGTCGGCATTTATATTGCGAGGCGTATTTTTTATAATGTGTAAGTCGTGTGCAAAATTGCGGGTAAACAGGTTGTACTTTCCATATGCTCCAACCCCCATGCCGGCATTGGTCATTTCGCAGTTTTGCACCACATTGTGATTTGCGCCTTTTGAAACATGAAGGGCGGCATTGTGCGAATCTTTAAGCAAGAGACCATCTAAAACCACCCAGCTTCCGGCAATATCGACTACGTATTTTGCCGGTGCCGGATTACTGATAATCGGTTTGTTGCCTTGCCCGTACGATTTAAAAATAATTGGATCTTCTTTCGTGCCATTCGATGCAATCACAAGTTCACCCTTCCATTGAGAACCACATGCAAAATTAACGATGTCGCCCGGGCTGAAAGTCATGTCCTGTATAGGTTTCAAACTTTGCCACGGTGTATCTTCTGTTGTTCCGGTGTTATCATCGTTCCCTGTCAGACTATTCAAAAAATACTCCTTTGCATAAGTTGATGAAAGGAAAACAAGAACTACAAATGTTACACTTATAAATTTTTTCATATCCATTTGTTTAAATGAGAAACATTGTATTCGCTTTAATTTGCAGCAGATTTATCGATAAAAAAGATTCCAGAACTTTGTCCCGGACGGAGTGATACTTCAACGGTATTGCCTTTAACTGTTACTCTCTTATTCGCATCGACATCGTAAAATTCGTAATTGTTATCGTCTATTAGTTTAGTTTTTATTTTAAATTTTACTTGTTTTTCATTTGGAGTAAGGCTATAAAGCAAAACAGCCGCTTTCGTATAATCGTTGCTATAAAATACCACAGGAACTAAACTTACATACTCGCCCGGAAAATTAAAATCAATCAGTTTATCCTTTTTGATTTCATTAATTCGGCGATAGTTCTTCACTTCTTCCAATATTATTTTGCGCTGAGCATTGCTGATTTTGTACAGGTCGGTGGATATTCCCCAAGTACCAATCATGCAGCTACGACAATAAAACTTCAACAAATCTGGAGTTTTCATTTCGGTTTCATCGATTCTGTTGGTCCATCGTTGCACCTTTTGAGGCTCTAAAAAACCGACAGCTCCCAAGGCTTCGTGAATGTTTGCCAGAGCATGTACATAACCGGTGCGATTGCCATCTCTAATCCAGTGAATCTGCGATATTTGGTCGGTAAATTCATTAATCATTTTTCCTCCACCCTGACAGGCTTCAAAAATCATTTTAGGGTGGGATTTCCTTGCTGCAATAAACCCATCCTGAAAAGCATTGACACTCTTCATTTTTCCGGAACGAGGGTTTTCGGAAAAGAATATCTGATCATATTTCCACCAATTGGCACCTTGGTTTTCAAGCGTATCGAGATGTTTAACCATAAAATTGTTGAAATCCATCGCATTGTAATCAACAAGCCACGATTTAAAATTACGGCTGTAAACTCCCGGTTGATCAATGTGTTCAGGAAATGGTTCTTTTGCCCTAATGTACTGCGGACACGACCACAAGCCAACCATCGAACCATCCTGATGAACCGTTTGAATGGCATCGTCGAACTTGCCGGGTTCAAACTTGCTTGTAGATGAAGTCCAAGCCCCAGTGTATCTGTACCAGCCATCATCAATCATAAACACATCGAAGCCATATTCATCAAACCATTTCACTTGATTTTTTATAAACTCGGAAGATAAATTGGACCTTACTGAATACCAATGGTTATAAATAAATGGTATTCCCATTTTGGGAGTAGGGTAAAGCCTTGAAGCCAGATTAGACCTTGCGCCCATCCAGCTTTTGCGCGCCGTTACAGGATCGGACACAGGAGAGCAAAAAATGCTTATTTCCGGCCCCTTTACTGTTTCACCGGAAGCCAGTTTCAGCTGCGTTTCTTCTTCTTGCAAGTAAACATCGCAAGCTAGCACCCCTCTTTTACCGTTTAAGGAAGCCCTCCAACCACCACACCAAGCTAACGAGAATCCCATAAAAGAAGATGGACTTTCAACAGTCCAGTATGGTACATTGCCCGTTACATTGCGGTAATTATCGGAACTATGCACAAGTGAATTCAACGATAAATGGGTATCGCTAGTGATTGGCTCTTTTTGCGGAGTATAATCCAATGCTTTCCACCAATTTACAACCCTACTGCTATCGGAGAAACTTAATTCGGTTCCAAACACAGGAAATTCCTTTATCTCTATTTCTGATTTCCCTTGAACCGTATTGTAAACAGTGAATACCGGCAACTCTTTAGCTAGATTTACGTGCATGGTAAACGCGCAATCGTTTACCAATACCGATGCCTTGGCTTTAATGAAAATTGAATCTTCACTAAGCTCCCAACCCGAAAGGGGCTTAACGGTAGCATGGCCTTTTAGTAAATTATTCGAAAGCCTATTTTGCAATACTTCGCCTAACGATAAATCGGTGAAATATGATGTTGGGGTGTCGTTTGCCTTAACTTCAGCAATATAAGGAACCCCATTTTTATTTATCGATAGTTCAATATGCAACTTACCATTTTCAATATTCTCAACCTTTGGCTGAGGGCTACAGCCAAATAGTATAGAAAAAAAGATTAAGCTAATCAGGATTCGTATTTTTACCATAGCAGTTAAAAATTAGATATGAGACATAACAAAAAAGTTTAATTTCTACTGAGCGCGAATCTTTAATCATACTTCTGTGTGTCAAAAAAAATCTCCAAAACGAGAGTTTTATCCGACCTTAAAAAGACAAATTATATTCGGATAAAAAACGCACCAGTTATTTGACTGAAAAAAAACAAAATCCAAGTTTTACAACTTGCGTGTAATGCTTGAATCTTGTTCTTGATCTATAAATTTGGGAATACTACAGCACTCGGAACTCGATGTTCCGAAACTCCATGCTGATATCCGGCATCGTTATCGGTTATAAATAAAACACGTTTCATTTTTACCAACATCAAACTAGCTTCTTTATTCCGAAATTATAATTTGTTTTTGAACGACACTGCCATTTTTCAATGAGCTTTCGGTTGGTTGACCACCGCCAACAGATACAAGCAAATCCCCCATCATTGGAACAGCTTTTCCGTTTGAGTCAATCTCATTCAAGGCTTCATCGCACAAGCTAAAAACAACTTTTTTGCTTTCGCCTGCTTTTAAGTTAATCCGTTGAAAACCTTTAAGAACACGTATGGGTGTTGGGTGATTTTCGTTTTTATGAGAAAGATACAGCTGTACAACTTCATCGCCATCGACACTGCCTGTATTGGTTACGTTAACCTGAACGGTGAGTTCTGAAGCTACCGATATTGTTGAAGGAATTTCCACCATTTCGTATTTGAATGTTGTGTAACTCAATCCATGTCCGAATGAATATAAAGGTTCGCCCTTAAAGTAACGATAGGTTCTGTTTTCCATGCTGTAATCTTCAAAATCAGGTAGGTCGCTCACGTTTTTGTAAAACGTAACAGGCAAACGTCCGGCTGGGTTGTAGTCGCCAAAAAGCACATCAGCAATAGCATCTCCTCCGGCTTGTCCGCCATACCAGGCTTGAACAATTGCAGGAATGTTTGCGGCTTCCCATTCAAAGCCAATAGCACTACCCGACATGTTTACAAAAACAACAGGTTTGCCAGTTGCTTTCAAGGCCTTCATTAATTCAGTCTGGATTTTTGGAAGCGCAATATTTGTGCGGTCGCCACCTCTGAAACCTTCAATTTCAACAGGCATCTCTTCTCCTTCAAGTTTAGCAGAAATACCACCTACAAAGATTATTGCATCGGCATCTTTAACTCTTGAGGCTATGATTGCCGGGCTGGCCTGTTCGAAATACCCCATATCAAATTTTACTTCGGCGTTATCGTTATGCTGCCAATATTCAATCATCAATTTGTAGGTTTTTCCCTTTTGAACCTCTAAAGTATAGTAGCTACCTTTTACATCGGCTTCAATTTGTTTTTCGTCATCGATGAACAAGCGGCTACGGTCGTCCCCTCTAATTTCGAAAGTTACACTACCCGATTTCTCTGGAGCAAGTATACTTGTAAACCGTACCCCCATGTTGCGAGCAATAATGCTATCCGAAATTTTTTCGCCATCGCCCCAACGGTAATCAATCATTTTTTCGTTACGAACAAAAAGTGGTTCTCCTTCAAATTTTGTATTCTGAAAATACTCCCCTTTAAATCCTTCTTCCTCATCATTTTTAAACCAACTGTGCTGATAATCTGATTTAAAAACTTTATTGTCGACAAGGTTGATTCCTTTGTCATAAATCACCTTATCACCCATTTTATTTTTGATACCCTCCAATGCAGATGTTATGTGGGTAGGATATCCATAATAGTTGGATAACAAAACCGCTTCATCATCGGCATTTGGACCAACAACTGCAATTTTCTTCATGGATTTATTAAGTGGCAGAATATTGTTTTCGTTCTTCAGCAAAACCATAGATTCGCGCGCCATTTTCAAGGCATGGGAGGTATGCTCTTCGCATTCCAACACCGAGGTATCGATTTTAGCAAAAGGCACCATTTCGTCAGGGTCGAACATTCCCAATTGCATGCGGATTGTGAACAGGCGCTTGAGAGAAACATCCATTTGCTGCTCGGTAATTAAGCCTTCAGCAAGTGCTTTCCCAAGTGCTAAATAAGCTGGCGATCCTGAGCATTCGCAATCCGTTCCGTGCAAAACGGCATCAGCAGCAGCTGCTTCTTTTGTTGGTTGCGTTTTGTGAGTACGCCAAAAATGATTTATGCCACCACAATCGGAAGTAACATATCCGGTAAATCCCCATTGTTTTCTTAAAATATCCATCATTAACTCGTCGCTTCCACAACATGGCTGCCCTTCGAATCGGTTATAGGCGCACATTACTCCGCTTACGTTGGCATCTACAATCAAATCCTGAAAAGCAGGCAAATAAGTATCCCATAAATCATAATCGGAAACCTGTGCATTATACGTGCTACGGTTCCATTCGGGGCCACTGTGTACTGCAAAATGTTTGGCACAAGCCGAGGCTTTCAGGTATTTTGTATCGTCACCCTGCAAACCGGTTACAAAAGCTTTTCCTAATGCACCTGTAAGAAAAGGATCTTCGCCATAAGTTTCTTGTCCTCTTCCCCAACGTGGATCTCTGAATATATTGATGTTGGGCGACCAATAAGTTAAGCCCAGATATATACCGGTAATACCTTTTTTTCTTGAATCGTTGAAAATGGCGCGTCCTTCGTCAGAAGCATAAGCAGCCATTTGATGTAAAGATTCGGTGTTCCATGTGGCCGCCATTCCGATGGCCTGTGGGAACGATGTTACATTATAAGGGCTTCGCGCCACTCCGTGCAAACACTCGTTCCACCAATTATAGGCAGGAATTCCAAGACGATCAATGGCCGGTGCGTTGTTAACCATCTGGCCTATTTTCTCGTCAATGGTCATTAACGAAACCAAGTTTTCTACTCGCTTATCAACCGACAATTCCGGATTTTGGAAAGTGTACTGGTAGGTTTGTTTTGGTGAACAAGAATAAATAGCAATACCGACAATTAGAAGGTAAAACCATTTGTTAAGTTGCTGTTTAATCTTCTTTTTCATAATTAATTTTCTTTTTTTTATTTTACAATTCTCTTTTTTATCTTCTGAACCGATTACTTTAATCGTAATACTGTTTCATTTCAAACAAGGCAATTCCCATCTTCTATGCATTCGAGTTCTACCATTTTCATTGAACGTTACACACAAAAAAATGGAACTAATTTCAAAGTGATATTTCTTAATCAAGCATTAGTTTTTGAATTTGAGCAGTTTTCTCCTTATACAAGTCATCAACTTTTTTCATAGAGAAAGCTAGCTTTTCTTTTGCTTTATCGTAATCGGTCCAAACAATGCGTAATTGATCTGAAATTTGTTGGGCTTCGGTTTCATCGATTTCAAAGGTCCAATCATCAAACTCCAAATCATAATACATTTGCCCTTTGATCGTGTCTTCGGGCTGACGCAAATAAAAGAACGGTGTACCGTTAGCTGCGGCAATAATTGGCGAATGACATTCTAAACTCAACACAGTATGAGCTTTTGCATAAACCGAGGCTGCTTCATCGGGCAACCAATATCCCCGCTTCACGATAAACGGTTTCACATCTTCAGGCAAAGGATTTATCAAGAGTTCGTCCATCAGGTCGACCTGATAGGTCATTTCAGGGCAAACCAATACTTTCTGTTGGGTTTCGCGTACCCAAGCTATCATTGCTTCACGTAGCTTAGCATGATCTATCTCCTTGTATTTCAAATTAGTTTCTTCAACCTCCCTGATTTTCTCATCGCTCCATCCGTTTTTATTTGGATTAAACAGATGATAAGGAGTATAACGCAACCGAGGAATGGCACAAATAAATTTCTTATCCTCAAGCTCATTTTCTTTTAAAAATGAAGCAGCTTTTTCTTCATTATGAATATTGAGATAGAAAGTAGCATCGGGAGCAAACGCAACATGATCTCCATTGATTCCAACTTTTCTCAAGTGTTCAACAGAGCGTGTTTCGCGAGTATAAATGAATGATGCTTTTTTGAGGATTTTAACGTGATATTTGTTGGGCGTTTCTAGAGTTGTGCCAAAAACACCAAATGGTTTTTCGGTATGTTTCATCCAACTGGCGAGGTTGTCAGCTCCCACTAACAATGGCCCTGATCCGTGAATCATAAGGTCTGCCTCTTTAAAGGCTTCCATTATTTCATTGTTATCTACATTCTTATCACTATCGACACCCCCATAAATAATTCTCACTTTCGGAAAATTCTTATTGAGTAGTTTTTTTACTTCTTCACCATTACTCCGCTTCCAAAGAATGATTTTTGATTTAGGCAAGAATGTTTCCATAACATGCAGCAAACCTGGAGTATGTGCAATATCTCCAATATTTACATCTTGCCAGCCTGAAACGATCAAGATTGTAGGATTTTTTTTCGACGTTGCCCCAAAAACAATATTGCTCAGCATTATTCCAGCAGAAATCGTCACGGTTGTTTTAAGCCATTCACGGCGATTTATTTGTTTATTCTGATTAACCATAATTTATTATTTAATATAGATTTGTTTTTAAAAGGTCGGTTAAAACCTGAATGTCGTTGAAAAATATTTTCATCCATGTTTGTTTTTCCAACAACAAGTTGGACTCATCAGTATTTATTTTCTTAAAAAGCTGTGATCTTCAAAGCCGACTTACTCAATGCAGGAGAATTAAATTTGATTAATATCCTGCTTACATCCGGATTGTCAGAATCTTGTATGGCTTTTGATTTAGAAACGTCTTCAATAACAATTTCTGGTTTTGCATTTGAATCTGGCACTTCAATATTCAATTTTAGTGATTTACCATTTTCTTCCAATAAAACGCCATAGGGTTGAATACTTACATTAGCTCCGGTTACCCATTGAAAAGTATAAGCCACCTCTTTTTTACCTGTTATCCAATTATCCTCTATAGAAACAGAACGGTTGGGGTGTAATTTAACAGTCCTATTTACTTTCTCTACCTTAGATTTGTAAAACGATGTTAAATCAACCACATCTCCTACAACACCATTATTATCGGCCAATCTGCTTTTGCTTGCATATGCGATATTATTTCTTAAGTATAAAATAGACCAACCGATTTAAAGGAACAGTCATCGTTATCGTTTGTCCTCCTTTGTATTTTTTGCCCAAAACATCAACCCAGATTCCTTTGGGCAA
>JAQICA010000148.1 GCA_027858775.1 Salinivirgaceae bacterium
CTAAAATCTAACATCCAAGATCTAATATCAATAACAAATACACGGGAAGATGAAATTTTCTACCAAAAAAAACAGAGACAACCAATTCCTTAATCAACTCAATTAACTAATCCCCCGGAAACAGGAAGCCATGCAGGTTCAGTTTGGCACGAAACAAGCAAAATCTCCATCTAAAATCTAATATCCAAGATCTAAGATCACCCACAAACACACGGGAAAGTGAAATTTAGCACGAAAGAACCAGAAACCTCATCTAACACCTAATATCTATGATCTAAGATCGGTTTCAGATACACGAAAAGTCGAAATTTTAGCACGAAAAAGACAGAATCCACATCTAAAATCCAATATCTAAGATCGGATTCAGATACACGGGAAGTTGAAATTTTCTACCAAAAGAACCAGAAACCTGCAAACCACCAACCACTCTCAATGAAAACCACAAGTTTATGCCGTAGTTTTAAAAATATGCTTAAATTTGAGTGGTTTGGAAAATGAAAAATATTATGCATATGTTAACAAAAGGTGATAAGAAACAAATCGAGGCTCAGGGAATGAGCGTAGAGACGGTAGAGAAACAACTTCAACGTTTCGGGAAAGGCTTTCCTCAGCTCAACATTGTTGCACCTGCAACATTAGAAAATGGCATTTTACGACAGGCTGATGAAGAGAAAAAAAATTACCGAACACTATATCAGAAACGACAAAAAACCTCTAAAATATTCAAATTTGTCCCTGCCAGCGGCGCTGCCAGCAGAATGTTTAAAAAAATATATGAGATAATTGATGCTTTTGACGGTTCGGAAGAGAAATACCTGGAATTACTAACCGATCGCTCGCCTAACTCGATCTATTATGTATGTGAAAACATTCAGGATTTTGCATTTTTTAAAAGACTCGAACAAATTTGCTCAGAAAAAGGCGACTGCATCAACAGTAAAATAAGCAAAAAAGACTATGTGGGAGCACTCGAGCTTATTGTTTCAGACAAAGGGCTCAACTATGGGAATTTCCCGAAAGGGTTAATTCAATTCCACACCTATAAAAACGAAACACGTACATCGCTGGAAGAACATTTGGCAGAAGGCGCCATGTATGCAAAATCTAAAAAAGAGGTCAACATACATTTTACTGTTTCACCAGAATTTTACGACGATTTTAAAGCACACATCAACGATGTGATAGAAAAATACGAGGAGCAATTCAGTGTAAAATACAACATTGAGCTATCTATACAGAAAAAACGAACCGACACCATTGCGGTGGACATGGATAATAACCCAGCCAAAAACGAAGACGGACAAATTGTGTTCCGCCCCGGCGGGCATGGCGCATTGCTCGAAAACCTAAAAGATATTGACGCCGACCTTATTTTTATAAAAAATATTGACAATGTGGTTACCGATCGACTGAAACCCACAACAGTGGAATACAAAGAACTATTGGGCGGACTTCTTTTTGATCTTAAGGAAAAAGCACACCACTACATTGGGAAGCTAAAAGCAAAAGAGGATATCACTACCGGATACCTGACGAAAATCGGGAATTTCTGCCAGGAAAAACTAAACATCGATTTACCCGAAAAATTCAAAGACCAGCCAGATGAAGACCGCATTCGCATTTTATTCGAACACTTGAATCGCCCCATTCGTATTTGTGGAATGGTTAAAAATGAAGATGAACCCGGAGGCGGCCCTTTTTGGGTGATGGATGAAAAAGGTGAAAAAAGCATTCAAATTGTAGAAAGCAGTCAGTTCGACAAAACCGATAAAGCGCAAATGAAAGTTTTTCAATCAGCCACACACTTTAATCCAGTAGATATTGCTTGCTCCATTAAAGACTATGAAAATAACCAATTCGATTTGTCGAAGTTTAAAGACGAAGAAACGGGGTTTATTTCCGAAAAAACATTAAAAGGCAGACCAATAAAAGCACTGGAGCACCCCGGCCTATGGAATGGAGCTATGGCCAACTGGATTACCGTATTTGTGGAAGTACCCATGGACACGTTTAACCCGGTAAAAACTATTAATGATTTATTACGTAAAGAACACCGATTTTAATGTAAATTTGCACCGATTTTAATGAACCGACACAAAAATCAATTCACTATTTAACCACCAAAATAAATTATATAGCATACAAACCATACAGCAATCACACAATACAGACCCATTAGGAAAGCTTCAACCCATTTTTAGCATGCACGTAAAGTGTAATGAAAAAAAGTGGCTCGAAGCTTGCTTTATAGTCTGAATATTTCACTGGAATAACTAAGGAAAACCTATGATGGACAATATCCCCGGCCTATTTGGTCGTAATGAAGAATTTAATAATACTCTCAAAAAATTTGAAGACATGCTGCAGAAAAAGAAAGCAGCATATTTTGACGTTGAAGATTTCATTAACGTCATTAACTTCTTATTACAAAGTAACCAACGCGAAAAAGCACGAAAAGTAATCAGCATTGGCCTCCGCCAGCACCCAAATACCGAGGAGCTTATGCTAAAAGAGGCTCAGGTACATATTGCGAGTAAGAATTTCGGCAAAGCCAAACAATTACTCATTAAGCTATTAAACATTACCAACGGAAATGCCGAGATTTATTACTTTTTCGGAAAACTATATCTGGGAGCAAAAAACATGGTAAAAGCGCTGCGGAATTACAATGCAGCACTATCTATTGCCGACACAGAAGAAAAAATGGAGCTTCTGTACCTAATTACCGACGATTTGATGGACGACCTAAAGTTTGCACAAGCCATCAATTATTTTCATATGATTCTCCAGTTAGACAAATACGATTTCGAAGCCATTATTGACCTAACCACGTGCTACAATGAAATAGGAAAGACCGAAAAAGCACTGGAACTCTGTAATGGATTTTTAGATCGTGACACTTATAACGAAATGGTGTGGTTCCATATGGGCATGCTTTACGAGCGAGCCGGATTTGATTCAGAAGCCATTAATGCCTACGAATTTGCCATAGCCATAGAGCCGGAATACTCCACGGCCTATTACAGTTTGTCCGAAATGTACAGCAAAATGGGACGGTACGATATGGCATCGAGGTACTTAAAAGAATTGGTAGAACAAGAGCCCAAAAATGCACATGCTCATTATCTTTTGGGCGAGAATTACGTACAGGAACTAAAAGATGATAAAGCCATGCGGTGTTTTGAAAAAACGCTGTCTTTAATGTCCGACTTTGCCGATGCATGGTTTGGAATTGGGGAAATATACTTTAGAGAAGATAAAACAACCGAAAGCCTTTTCTACACAAAAAAGGCAATCAAACACGACGCAAACGAACCTATTTACTGGTATCGATTAGGCATAATTCATCAGAACAGAAAACAACTGAACTATGCAATTTTGGCTTTCAAAAAAGTAATGCAGCTCGACCCTTACGACGAGTTGGCAGCAATTCGTTTAGGCGAATGCTTATTCGAAAATAAAAGCTTCGAAAAAACAATAAAACTCTGCAACGAGGTTGGCGAGAAGTTTAAAACGTGCCAAATAAACTTCTTACATGGAGCAGCACAATGCGAGTTGGGAAACCTTACCGAAGCCCTCAAGCACATAGAAACCGGACTGAAAAAAGACCTGCAAGGCTTTGACAGTTTTGTGTATTTTTTCCCAAAAATACTTAGTTTTGACGCTGTAAAAAAATTGGTCAACAAAATACAAAACGAAGAATAGCAAGGTAACAGAGATAGAAAGAATGGAAGAGACTCAGAAATTTCACCTAAGATGCGAAAAATGCCAGTATGTTGTTAGCGACTTTAAAGAATGGTTTGGAAGCATGCAAAAATGCCCGAAATGCGGCCATAAAGTTGTTTATGCAGAGTACAGTAAAGATATAAGCACACTAAAAGACCTCATTGAAGAGAAAAACGGTAAAGCAGAAAGCGTATTTCACTACTTCGATTTCTTACCCATCAACAATAAAGAAAACATTATAACAGCCGGTGAAGGAGTAATTCCCGTAGAAGTATGGGGGTTTTTGGCCGAATTTGCGAAAAAATACTACAATCTCGATATTGAAGTTTGGGCATACCGAAACGATAAAAATCCCGGAACAGGCACATTTAAAGATGTTGCCGCTTCAGTAGCAGCCAGCGTACTAAAAGAAAATGGCATTAAAGAATATGCCGTGGCAAGCACCGGCAACATAGCCAATGCATTTGCCCACTACCTGGCCAAAGCAGGAATTTCGTTATCGGTATTTATACCACAAGACGCACTCAAGGCTAACGAAGCAGAGGTAAACACCTACGGGCAGCGAGTAAACCGCGTAAAAGGCGATTATGCAAAAGCCAAAGAAATAGCCGCCGCCTATTCAGAAAAACACGGCATTTTGCTTTCGGGAGGAAACACCGATCCAATGCGCGTTGAAGCCAAAAAAACCATGGTATTTGAATGGCTTCGTCAAATGAAAAAACTACCCGACGTATATGTTCAGGCACTCAGCGGCGGAACAGGTCCCATTGCAATAGATAAAGCTGTAGAAGATCTGAAAGGCTCGGGCATTGAAGCTAAGCTCCCTCGTTTTATTTTGGTACAGCCTGACCAATGTGCCCCTATGCGCATGGCCTGGGACAATGCCAAAGCGAAAAACTTCCCCGAAGGTTGGGAAAATAACTATCCAAAACTAGAAAACCCGGTTACAAAAGTACCTACCCTGGCTACCGGAAAACCCGGCACATATCCGATTATCGGTAAACTCACAAAAAAGAGCAATGGCGAAATAATTGAGTTCGGCGAACATATGATTGCCGATATTTCAAGATTAATTGCCTACATTAAACATATACAAGTTGGCCCTGCTTCAGCAATTGCCATTGGTGGGTTCTTCGAATCGTTGCACCGTGGAATTATCAAAAATGGCGAAACCATAATGATAAACGTAGGTGAAGGCGTACGTCGCTCGCCTGAATTTATGGAAGAAATGATTTACACCACACGCAATGTGTCGAATATTGATGAAGTAGAACGCTTCGATAGAAACATGTACGCAGAGCAAGTGTGGAAACCGTTTATAGATTATAAAAAATAGTTTAAGCCTCAAAATAAATAAAGGACATACCTAACATTCAGGTAGTACCAAAAATCCGGAAGCATAAAAAACTGAAAAATACAGTGTGCTTACGGATTTTTTCCTGATTACTAAACTAAAATTACATAACATATGAAAAAATACTTTTCTACCGGACTAAAAGGATTAGCAATGGGTGCTGCCGATGTGGTGCCGGGCGTTTCGGGCGGAACCATTGCACTCATTACCGGCATCTACGAAGAACTAATCGACTCATTAAAATCGATTAACGTCAAAGCCGTTAAGCTACTGTTCAAAGAAGGAATAAGTGCATTTTGGTCGTACATAAACGGATGGTTTCTGGTGAGCGTTTTCACGGGCGTATTTATCAGCGTGTTCTCGCTGGCCAAAATTCTGGAAACCCTTTTGGCAACATATCCAATACTAGTTTGGTCGTTTTTCTTCGGACTTATTGTGGCATCTGCAATAATGGTTCTGCGCCGTATAACTCACTGGAACTACGATAAACTAATTGCCGTAGTAGCAGGAACCGTTGCTGCCTACTACATTACCGTACTTACACCTGCCCAAACGCCTGAAACGTGGTGGTTTGTGCTCTTATCGGGTGCGCTGGCCATTTGCGCCATGATTTTGCCAGGCATTTCGGGCGCATTTATTCTGCTACTCCTCGGAAAATACACGTATGTAATTGGAGCCATCAGTAGCCTTGATATTGTTACAATTGTCATATTTGGCGTGGGCGCAGTAATTGGGCTACTTTCATTTTCCAACTTATTAAGCTACTTACTTCGCAAGTATCATGATATTACCATTGCAGTGCTTTCAGGGTTTATGATTGGCTCATTAAACAAAATTTGGCCATGGAAAGAAGTTGTAAAAACATTTACCGACAGGCATGGTGAAGTAAAGCCGCTGCTGGAGCAAAACATTGGTCCGGTACAATACGAGCAAATAACGGGAAACGAGGCATTTTTGCTTTACGCGATACTGTTTGCAATAGCAGGTTTCGCCCTTATTGCAGCGTTCGAATTTTTTGCCACAAAACATAAAAGCGAATAGATGCTGAAATTAGGACTCATAGGTAAATCTCTAAAACACAGCTACTCCCCTAATTATTTTCAACAAAAATTCCGGGAACTGAACTTGACCGATGTGGAATACAACCTATATGAACTCGATAAAATCAGCCGTTTACAAAACTTACTTGAGCAAGATCAGGAAATTGGCGGATTTAGTGTAACTGTGCCTTACAAATCCGCCATTTTACCTTACTTAACCATTACAGACTGCGAGGCACAAACCATTGGTGCGGTAAATACGGTAAAAGTTGTTCGACACGGTTCCCGCATCACCCTAAAAGGCTACAATACTGACACTTACGGATTTGAACAAACCCTGAAGAATCACGATATTAGCGCGCCCTCCGCGCTAATTTTCGGCAATGGCGGCGCCGCGCAAGCTGTAAAATATGTTCTCGACAATCGCCAAATTCCTTACCAAATTGTTTCAAGAAGAAGCAACTCACTAAACTACAACACACTTACCCAAAAAATTATTCGAACAGCCCCGCTCCTCATCAACACAACACCTGTGGGTATGTACCCATACATCGAAGATGCACTATCGATTCCTTTAGATGGAATTACAGCACACCACACACTTATAGATCTTATTTACAACCCTGATAAAACAACGTTCCTGCAAATGGGCGATGCTGTTGGTGCAAAAACTATCAATGGCTTAGAAATGCTACATGCACAAGCAGACAAATCGTTAGCAATTTTTTTACAACTGTAGCAGACAAAACACCTCATATATACAGCTGATATAAATCATATTTCCACCCCCAAAATTTCTCCCGGTAAAGCAATTCTATTCATACATGATTAAGTAATACTTATCTGCATTATTCGTAAATTGAATTTTATAATTTTGAATAACCACCTAAAATAACCACGTATGAAAAAAATCTACACTTTTTTAACAGTTTTGCTGCTTGCAACTATTTCTCCGTTTGCGGCAGCGCAGGAGGAGGAAGAATCAGTGGAAACAATGGATCTTTACGAAATGTCGTTGGAAGAACTAATGGACATTAAGGTTGTATCGGCATCGAAAACCTCGCAAAGTCAAGAGTTTGCGCCCAATATTATCGATGCCATGCCTGCCAGAGAAATTACACGTTACGGCTTTACCGACCTCAACGAAATTGCAGCTCAATATCCAGGGTTTTCTTTTTCACAAGATTATGACCGGCGCACCCTCAATTTCAGAGGAATGTTTGAAGGCTGGAACAATAACCACTACCTTACGCTAATAGATGGTGTTCCTTTTAATGACAACCTTTACGGAACATCGTACACATGGGAAATTACACCATTGGCTTTTGCCAAAAATATTGAAATTATTCGCGGCCCCGGTGGTGCACTTTACGGTTCAAGTGCTATGAATGGCGTTTTTACCATCAACACAATGGCACCCAAAGATCTGGGAGGTATTGGAATGGCACGTGTGCGCTCAGGCGGCACAAACGATAATATTATAGATGTAGTTGTAGGCCAAGAAAACGATAACTTTGAATTACTGGCATCATTCAACTCCTTTTATACAAAAGGTTCAGACTACGAGACATTTGATGCTTCAGTTGATGTAAATGAATTACCTGAAAACAATTCGAAATATAATGTACGTGATAATCGAAGTAGTCAATACTTTTTTGCAAAAGTAAAAGGAAAGCAACAGTATGAAGGGTTGGAAATTCAATATCACGAACAACACTGGGAATACGAAACAGGCCATGGATGGCTATTTGAGATACCTGACCAATATGAAAACTTGCAAGAATACCGTCGTATTCTTGCAGCCAAATACGCGCTTTCGCCATCGGAAAAATTAAATATTGAAGCTACCGCCAAATACCAAATTCATGGAATCGACTGGGATTTACAATATTATAAAACTGGCGCATTTGGTGGCTTTTATCCAAATGCAACTAGCGAATATTTAAAAACCGATGCAGAAGACTTTTTCACCCGCATTCAGGCAGACTATACGCACAACGACCACATATTTATGGCCGGCGTAGAAAGTGATATTTTTTATTACGATGGCGACCAGCATCACTTTTCCAATACCGACCTGAATGATGCCGGAGGCTTTACCGCCGACGACGGATCAGTTGTAGATGCCGGTACCGGATATTTCTATCCATTCCCAAATGGAGAACAACGCGAAATGGGTCCGTGGTTCGAATTTGTGAAAAACAATCCAGTATATAATGCCGGAGCATTTTTACAGTACATTTCGCCATGGTTCTTCGAGCGGCTGCAAGTTACAGCCAGCGGTCGTTTCGACCGACAATGGTTTACATACAACCAAATTTATGAACCCGGAAAGCCCGAAAACGATAAAACATTTGAACAATTTACTCCACGCCTTGCCGCAGTAATGAAAATCAACGATCAAATGTCTATTAAAGCCCTATTTGGTCAGTCATTCCGATATCCAGCCCCAACAGAAATGTTTGGTAGCAATACATGGACACTTGGATCAAACATTGAGCAACTAAAACCTGAAAGTTCTACCAACTATGATTTGGCATTTAACATAAAGCCAAACGAAAATATGAAATTAAAACTAAATGCTTACTATGTTGATTTTCAAAACCAAATTGCCTACAGCGTTCAAAACCAAAATTTGAGCACAAACTTATATTCGCTGCAAACAGCTGGTGTTGAATTTGACATCCGCTACAAGTTTAATGAAATTAGCGGCTTTATGAATTTATCATATGCACGTAGAATAAATGAAGATATTAAGGATACAACCATAACCGAGCACCCTGATGAAATTACCTGGGCAGCTGCAATAAATGCTAATCTGGGTGTAAACTATACTAAAACAAAATTCTACGTTTCAGGATGGGTTCATTTCCAAGGCCCTGTACAACGCAGAGATTCAGATATTAGCGAGAATTATGAAGGGTTTCGACCTGATGAAATTGATCCTTGGGTAAATGTAAATGTAAAAGCAGCTTATCGAATTACAACTAAATCGGAAATTGGAATTATTGCTAAAAACGTATTGGATCAAGATCAATACATTATTAAAAACAACCTTTATGCATTTGATTACAAGCGCCCCGGAGCAAGAGTTTCTATCGATTTTACAGTGCGCTTTTAATATGAGATGATGAAAATATTAATACCAAACTAAAAACCAGTTCAATTAAAAAAACCCCGGTTCAAAACACGAGCCGGGGTTTTTCGATTTCCTCTGCTGATAATCCGGTAGTTTCCTGAATATCTGCTGTGCCGAACCCCTTATTTTTAACCCGGAAAATTCATGAATTTTCTGCGACTAAGAATTACCTTCAAATTGGGCAAAATACGATAGCTCAAATTTACCTTCAGTGAGCTCATCGGTTGGGTATTTCCATGTCGGGGTTACCTGTTTTGTCAACCCACATCCAGCAACGCATTCATGAAATTCATTGGGTCACTTCATAAAATTGTGGACTACAAAAAACTTAAATTTTAATATTAAACAGAAACTTATAATAATCATAATATTCTTTTTGTTTATTAACCTTTGATGAATTCTAACCTTCATTT
>JAQICA010000150.1 GCA_027858775.1 Salinivirgaceae bacterium
GGCTGATATTAATGCAGAATGTGAAGTTGCTTCGCTCACTGCACCAACAGCAACTGACAATTGCAGCGGAGAACTAACCGGAACACACAGCGTAGCTTTACCAATTACAGCATCAACTACCGTTACCTGGACTTATGAAGATGGCACTGGAAATACATCGACGCAAACGCAAGAAGTTATTATTGCCGACCAAACAGCCCCGGTTGCTGATCTTGCAGAATTAGACGATATATCAGCAGAATGCGAAGTAACAAGCTTAACCGCACCAACAGCAACCGACAATTGCAGTGGAGAACTAACCGGAACACACGGCGTAGCTTTACCAATTACAACATCAACTACCATTACCTGGACTTATGAAGATGGCGCTGGAAATACATCGACGCAAATGCAAGAAGTTATTATTGCCGACCAAACAGCTCCGGTTGCTGATCTTGCAGAATTAGGCGATATTACTGCCGAATGCGAAGTAACAAGCTTAACCGCTCCAACAGCTACCGATAACTGCGTGGGAACAATTACCGCTACACATGATGCCACTTTACCCATTAATACTCAAACAATAATAACCTGGACATACAACGATGGAAACGGAAATACATCTGAACAAACACAAAATGTGGTAATTAGTGATGTGTCGAATCCCGTTCCCGACAATGCAACATTAGCTGATATTAATGCAGAATGTGAAGTTGCTTCGCTCACTGCACCAACAGCAACCGATAATTGCAGCGGAACGGTAACAGGAACTACAACCGACCCAATAGAATACACAGAACAAGGAACTTATGTTGTATCCTGGAATTTTGATGACGGTAACGGAAACAGCATCAACGTGAATCAAAACGTAATAATTAACGACGATACAGATCCAACCATTAGTTGCATAGATAATCAGACTAAACAATTATCAGAGGACGAAACAATTTATGCAGTATCAGGAACAGAATTAGACCCAACAGAAAGTAGTGATAATTGCAATGATTTTAGTGTTACAAATGATTTTAACGATTTATCAACATTAGACGGTGCCGAGTTTCCAATCGGTTTAACTACTGTTGTCTGGACAATTACAGACGGTGCAAATAACGAAACTCAATGCAGTTTTGACATTGAGGTAAAAGCTTTTGTTCCTATTAATATGATGGAGCAAAATGGGATTTCAATTTATCCAAATCCAACAAACGGAATAATAAACTTTGAATTTGCAAACAACAACACACAGCAACTTAAAATATCCGATTTGAAAGGAAAAACAATAATTGAAAAAAACAATGTTCAAAAAACCGAAATAATTGATTTGTATAATTTTGTGAATGGAATTTATATTATCAAAATTCAAACAGATAATGAGATATTTATAACTAAAATAGTGAAAGAATAATCAAACGGCTTGGTGTTTTCTGGAATATCAGCAGATTATGAGCTGAGCAGAGCAAAAAACAGGAGAAAATTTAACCCACATTGCAGGGAAAAACGCGCTAAGCATTACAGCCAATTTGAATCGGTTCTGGTGAAATTGTTAGTATTTGAGATGTCAAGACCAAAAACTGGAATGAAGGGATTAAATTATAAAGTTAATCGGTAAATCTGTGTGGTATACTGACAACAGACATAAAAAATTAAGAGTTGGGAGACCTCAGGATCATCCCAACTCTTTTTCGTAGTTTTGTTTTACCATAAATAGAAAGACAATGACACGATTTATTTTTATTATTCTAACTGCTGTTTTCTCTTTGACAGCTTATTCACAAACGAATACAGCAAAAAAGTACGATAAAGTAATTTTTAACGAAAGTTTATTCAATAAGCAGTCCAACGGATACAGTTTTGGTGTTGGCACAGGTCTCTCGTTTCGTGCGGTTAGGAGGGATGAAATTCAAGACATCAATAATGTTGTTAGAATAGACAATGATTCCCTTAAGTTTAGTATTAGGCACGGCTGTGGGCTCGGAGCCAGTAAAAAACAGCTTATAACAAATGGAAAACTTCTCCGAGACAAATGGGGCCGGAATTATTATGAGCTTAAATTTCTTTTTACAAATTACAGCAGAGGAGGTAGGGTAAGTTGTCATATGGAGCTTTCGTTTGATATTTCCGAATTGAAAAAATATAATGACGTTATTTATCTAAAATTTAACGACTTTGACCAATTAATCAGGTATTGATAATTCAGGTTCCGATGTTCATTCTGAACCCAGAAGCAAATAAGTTGTATTGGTCGGCAATTAATATGTGTGCACTACTTACAATGTGTAAAAAAATATTGTAAATTTGTTTAAATATGACCAAGTTACTAGTATGAAAACAAATGAGTAACAATATTAAAAGATGGTTTTATGCTTTTTTGATCATAAATAGTTATAATCTTTATAAACATTGAATTATGAAAACACATGTAATGCTTTATTCAACACTTTTGTTAACATTATTTAGTGGGGTGCTTAGTGCGCACAATTATTTCGGGGCTAAACCTGTAGAACCTTTTGGTTTGTTGGGAGATGCTGAGATATTGACTTACTCGATACCGGAAGCCACAAACGTTGAATTTATCGATGTAGGAACGGCAATACGTATTGAAGTTGCTGTACCGGAAGAAACAGACCTTACAAACCTTGTGCCTACATTTACGGTAAGTGAAGGCGCTAATGCTTATAATTCACAAACAATGGAGGAAGAAATATCCGGAGAAAATTCTCACGATTTTTCTTTTTTGCCGGTATCCTACTTAATAGAAGCTGAAGATGGAACACAAAGCATATATGCTGTATTTGTTTATGAAGAAGGTGTTAATTATGAAAAAGAATTAATTTCCTACAATATTCCCGGACAAATAACAAATGAAATAGACCAGGAAAACTTAACCGTGAATATTACCTTACCGGCGGGCACCGATTTAACAAGTTTAGTTGCAGAATTTGAAGTTTCTTATGGGGCGGTTTTAACTTACATCTCAGACCCGGAAACATATGAAATGATACCGCAAATAAGTGGGGAAACTGCCAATGACTTTACAGATCCCAAGGTTTTTTCTGTTTTTAATCACCTCATGAACGAGTACTTAGATTATACAGTTACAATAGAGCATGCCACTTCTGTGAATTCAACTTTTTCCGATGCACAATTTTCTATTTATCCAAATCCTACTGGTGGAGTATTGTTTATTGATGATGTCGATTCAAGCATAAGTAAAGTAACTATATTTGATTTAACCGGGAAGCAAGTCAAGCTATTTGAAAGTAGCCTAACGAATAAAATCGACTTATCAAATCTAGCTAACGGATTGTATATTATTACTGTTCATGTTGGTAAAGATGTTTTTTCAAGGAAACTTATAAAAAAATAGTATAGAAATATATTAATACAGTCAGTTAATAAAGAGCAACAAACCCAATAGTACGATTCATCTATAGCATTCAGCAATATACTAATTTGTTCTATTGGGTTTGTTTATAATCTACTTTGCCTTTCTGACCTAGGTTTAATACTGAACCAAATGAAATTTAAGCGGAATAACTATATTGTGACAGGCTGTTTTGTCATCACTTTTCTCTCTTTAATAAACTGCTCACAAAAAATTTATACAAAAAAAGACGTCGTATTTTCTACAAAAAGGTATGAATTGAAATTAGAGTATAAGAATATAAAACATCGATCCTCGCTTATCTATATGAAACAAAAAATCGTTAAGCAGGTGTCGGAAGGAGATACTATTTGTTCTATTTATGATATTTTGATAATGAGAAGTTTAAGCTATCGGCTCCAAAATAAAGTGTTTTTGATTGTTGATAACGAGGCGTATCCTATGAAAATTGAGCAGAAAGAATATGAAAACTCCAAAATCATAAAACCCATTGAAGAGGAGGTTAAAACTTCTGACTCAACGAGCATGTCAGTTGTAACAGGATATTCCGAAAATAACAGAAAAGCAACCCGGTTTAAGTACTCTTTGTCTAATGAATTAATCGAAAAAATAAAAAGTACAGAACAAGTGTTGTTTCGATACTATGCAGGACCCGATATGATAACGGTTACTCTTAAAGGCCGGAAGCTAAAGAAAATGAAGCAAATACTTTCGGAAAAGTAGGTTGGAATGCTTCATTATTATCGGAGCTGTTTTTAGTTAAAGTATTAAATATCGGGCTGTAGGTGTCAGAACCTGAATTCAAACGCACCTTTAAAAAACGAAAAAATTGAATTGCCAAAACGCTTTTTTACACCATCGTGTGTTCGATCAGTATTTTTATTCCAAGCCCGATAAGAACTAAACCGCCAACAATTTCTAATTTAAAATTGATGCGGTGTCCCAAATGGTGACCGACATAAATACCGGAAAACGAAAATAAAAATGTAGTAATTCCAATAATGAGGGCAGGAACCCATATGAGGTTATCAAGAAGACCAATACCAACACCTACCACCAATGCATCGATACTGGTGGCCAGCGCAATACCCATCAGCATTAAGGTATTTGAGGGACAAAAACAGGTGGTGTCGTCTTCTTTTTCTGAAATCGATTCGTAAATCATTTTCCCACCAATAATTAAAAGCAGAATAAATGCCACCCAGTGGTCGTAACTGGAAATGGTTTTCTGAAAACCTCGGCCTATCAGCCAACCAATTATAGGTAAACCACCCTGAAAAAAGGCCATAAAAGTCGCCACTTTCAACGATTCGCTTAAGCGAATGCGGCGCATGCAAACACCGGTGCTGATGCTTGCTGCAAAACTATCGACCGACAACCCGATGGCAAGAATAATGATTGTGAAAAAAGACATTTGAACATTTTTTGTTTCCGTTAATCAAAAACCAAACCAATTAGTTTAGAAACTCCGTAATACTGCCACTGTAGGTTAGCGTAAGGCGGTGCATTGCCCGTGTGCAAGCTACGTACAGCATTTGTTTTTCGGGTTCTGTTTGGTAATTTTTGGTCGCACAGTTAGGTACAATAACTTTGTCGAACTCTAAGCCTTTGGCTAAATGGGCTGTAGAAATCACAATCCCACTTTCAAAAGCAACCGTTCCGATACTCAAAAGGGTTATTTCAAAATCATTTTGTAATTGCTCATATAAATTATTCGCTTGCTTTTGGGTTTTACAAATTATTCCCAACGAGTTGTAACTGCTTTTCTCAAATGCGTTTATCTGCTTCTGTATGGTTTTTAACTCTTCCGCAGCATTTTTGCATTTTAGCACCTCTGGTTCTTCTCCGTGCCGCTCTATGGCCTCTATTTCGGCGTTTTGACTTATTTTTTTTGTAAATTGAGTAATTTCATACGTCGAACGGTAGCTTTTGAGCATTGTCATCGATGTGGCATCGGGAAAAATGGTACCAATTGTTTCGAGACTTGATGAGCTAAACGGATTAACCGATTGATTGATATCGCCCAAAATGGTTTTTTTGCACGGATACAGCGCACTGAGTAATCGATATTGCACTGCCGAGTAATCCTGCATTTCATCAATCACGAGGTGCTTTACCGTGTTATTTGGTTTTATGCCTTCCAGTTTCATTTTTAAGAATAAAAATGCGTACACATCGCTCCATTCGTAGGTATTGCCCTTTTTGAGCTTTAATAGATCAGGTCGGCCAAGCCATTCATAAAAACTTTTGTAAAGAACTCTGGGATTATAAGACGGAAACATCTTTCGGATAGTATTGTGTAGTTGTGTTCGATCTTTATATTGCACCTCAATTTGGTAATATAGGTAGATGTTATCGACTATTTCCCGTACCACTTCATTAAAGCGTTTTAAAAGCGGTAGCCGTTTGTATTTTTGAAATGCTTCTTTGATAAACCATGCAGGAATCGGTTTGTTTTTCACCATTATATCTTCAACATCGAAGCCTTCGTTTTCCAGATAAACCAAGTATTCATTTATTTTTTTCAGTAGCTCGGGCGACGACTTAAACTGTATGCGTTCAATGAGTTTGGGATCATTTTTATCCAGCAACTCTGCTACTTGATCATAGAACGATTGGAACTTTATTTGATGTTCAAAAAGATCGTCGGCAATTTCTTCCATACTAATTTCGGCCACACTCTCTTCGCCAAGCTCCGGCAGCACGTTCGAAATATAGTTGGCGAAAACCTTATTTGGCGAAACAATAAGAATATCATCAGAGATAATGGTTTCTTTAAAACGGTACAGCAAAAAAGCAATCCGGTGAAGGGCAATTGATGTTTTTCCCGATCCTGCAACTCCTTGAATAACCAAGTGTTTCGCCTCTTCGTCTCGTATAATTTTATTTTGCTCCTTTTGAATCGTCGCCACAATATTTTTCATTTGGGCACTCGATGCCTGATTGAGCTCCTTTTGTAAAACATCGTCATGTATTGTAATGTCGGTATCGAGCATATATTCCATTTCGCCTTTGCGAATGCGGAATTGGCGCTTCAGCGCGATGTCTCCCGTTATTGTACCCGATTCTGTTTCGTACTGAGCCTCACCCAATTCGTAATCGTAAAACAAGCTCGAAATGGGTGCTCGCCAGTCATAAACAAGGTTCCGACTTTGTTCGGTGTCCTGAAAATTGTGTACACCCACATAAATATTATTGGTTTCTGACTGATGGGTTTTACAAAAATCGATTCTTCCAAAATATGCAGTATCGCGCAAGCGGTATAGTCTTTTTTTGTTTTCTATGGAGTGGTTTCCCAAAAGTTGATAATTCGAAATGGTCTCACGCATTGCATTTTTTTCAAGATGATCCATATCGCGTTTATGCTCCTCCATGTGGTTATTCATGTAGTCGATTTCTTCCTTTTTCAGGCGTATAGCCTCATTTATTTCTGATACTCGAATATCGATCTTTTTTAGTAATGTCGACAGGTAGTTTTTTTCTTTTTGTTCCTCAGCCATATCCTCTGGTTATTATATTTTCTATCCTACATTATATTTAGGAATGCATCGCATTTTCAAGGTAATTGCCCCGCTGTTTGTATAGCCTAAAACCATCCGATCATTATTTTACAGCGGGTAATTGGGGGCATAAGAATTTAATAAATCCTATATCCAGACTATTAAAATGTGTAGATTGAAGTAATTTCGCGGGCAAAAGTACAAAATGAGATTGGTTTTAAAACCATTTAATTGAGTGATTTGCGGCTAGCTCGTCGTATTGGTTTTCATTTATACACATCATATTAATACTTTGCCCGTCATATTATGTTTGATATGAAGCTAGCTTTGCTATTAAGGTTTTTCGGTACGATATTTCCTTATGAATACTGATATTTAGCTTATTAGCGCCTTCTTTTAGCACCTCGCATTCGTGTACCGTAAGTTCATTTTTTCCACTGCATATCGAAATTCTGTTTGTGTTAATATAGGGCAACGTAGTTCAAAGTGGGCAGAATCGTTAGCCCACAACGAAATTGAAAAAATGAAGCGTTCTGTATCATGTATTTAATCGTTTGACGTATACATGAGCAAAACCGTGTTCGAAAACGAACAAAAAAGATGTTAATGTCCGATTTAACAAGTCGTGTAAGTGTATGTAATACAGTAGTCTAGTGTGTGTTTCGACGAAAGTATGCTAATTATTCGGAACGTTTTCCGTCTTCAAGTGTCATACTAGCAAACAAATTAATAATCATAAAAATTAAATATTATGAAAAATGTAAGCATATTAATTCGCGCTGCCATAGCAGTTTTGTTTATTGGCCTGAGTTCAACCACAGTTAGTGCATCTGGTTTAACCGAAGGAAAGCGTGCTAATCTGGCAGATGTAAAGCAAATGATTGACAAAGAAATTCAGTTTCCTAAAGCTGCACGGGAAGCGGGTGTTACAGGTAAGGTCAAGGCACAATTGACAATTACAAATGAAGGAAAGCTTAATGTGGAAGCTATTAATGGCAATCCTGCACTAACAAAATACGTTCAAAAGCAGTTAAATAATGTGGTTGTGAGTAATTATCTGCTTTCGGGAAAAACATTCATCGCCAATTTCGATTTCCGTAACTAATGAATCATTAAAGCGTCCGCTCTAAAAATCAGCATTTTTTTAGTTAGGATAAAATGTTTACCAAAAAAGCCAACGTAATTTCCACGTTGGCTTTTTCTATTGTAAGATGTCAGTATCTTTATTTAAATGTGCTTTTCATTGAAAAGAAAGTAGCCGCCAGCGATAAATCTTTTTGATGCGTGATTTTGATATTTTCCTCCTCGCCGCTAGTCAAAATAATTGGAAACCCTGCCTTTTCGGCAACCGAAGCGTCGTCTGTAAATTCCTTATCAAAAGATTGCCGGTAAGCGCCAATAATCCAGTCTTTCCTAAAAACTTGTGGCGTTTGCAGTCGGTAGAGGTTTGTCCGATCCACTATTTCATTTTTCGAAAAGCTACCACGCCTAAGCGAGTCCGGTACAGCAATTGCCGGCACACATGAACCATTGCGTTCAGCCGTTGCATAGCATTTTTCAATAAGCTCAGCACTTATTAGCGGGCGCACCCCATCGTGTATTCCAATTATTTTACACTCATCAAGTTTTTCTAATCCATTTTTAACCGAAAAAAAACGCTCATCACCTCCGGTTACTAATTCGTGCGGTAACTCAAATGCGTGTTCTGTGCACAATTTAGTCCACGTTTCATGATGTGCTTCGGGTAAAACAACCACAATTTTCATGGGCAATTTTGTTTCGGCAAACCGTTCAATGGTATGCATAAGCACAGGCTTACCGTTGAGCAATAAAAATTGTTTCGGCATATCGGTTCCGAATCGCTTGCCCGATCCCCCGGCAACAATTACCACCCCATATTTTTTGTTTGTTCCATTTTGCATAGCTAAAAACTTCAGTTCATGCTTGCAAAGCTAATCAATTTCGACAATTGAAACGAGGACGAAAAGCACACAAATTTTAACCCCCGACAGGTGTCGCTAAGTTTTTTTTAACAAAACGCGGGCAGTAAATATTTGGAACGTATGTTGATATGTAGTGCCAGCACGAAAACCACCTGTTTTTTGGTGTGCCCAGTAATAAAACTTCAAGAACAAGGCTTGTTCATTTTGAAAATCAAGGCGTTTACTTTCGTAAATAACTGTTTTCAAAATGAA
>JAQICA010000181.1 GCA_027858775.1 Salinivirgaceae bacterium
GCTATAAGAGAGATTTACCAAACGTTAAACGATTATGAGGCAGTCTTTCCAGGCACAGAACTCAAACTCGTTTATGAATAATGCGACATTGACTCCTGCGCCAGATCAGGAGGTCTGAGGTTTAGCAAAAGATATGGAGACTCCTATAAAAAGGAAGCTAAATAGCAAAGCGTATATTTTAATCATTATCAAATTGTTTAAATTAATGTTGATATCTCTATCAGAATACTTGTTTGTTATTTACTATCGAAGTTTTTATCATAAGTAATGCCCTTAAAATCATCCGTACGAAACGGATAAGCAGGCAATCCCTCTTTATTGATAAGATTGACAGTAGCGGGGTTATTAGCCCACGCATATCTTACTGCTGTTATAGGTTTGCCATTGGGCGATGAAATGGAGATACTGTTTTTACCGTTAATCATTGCTTTTGCTGTAACAAATTGTTGTTTGCCATCAGTTGCTACGGCAAATTCTTTCAGCTCCAAACCGCCATCTTTTGTTGCCAGACCGCTTCCCTCATTGGTAAAAGAAATTATACAACTATTGCGCTTGTAAATCACTTTTTTAAATACTGGCCCCGCAGCCACTAATTTTTTTTCTCCATAAACAATTTTCCTTGCCTGCAATGCCAAACGCTTACCAACATCCTGTTTGTTTTTAGGATGTATATTATATGCTTCACCAATATCAATGGTGGTTATCATACCGGTGTTTTTTAACGATAATGCCATGGCTTGCGCCTCTCGCAGTTCAGCCCATATCGATTCGCCGGGTGTTAGCGCGGGGCTCTTATAATTTGCCAATTGTACAAAAAGGAAGGGTGCATCGGGGGCTTTAAATTGGATACGCCAATCGTTGATCAATTTTTTAAACAAACTGCGGTAGTGGTAGGCTTTTAAAGTATTCGCTTCGCCCTGATACCACAAAAACCCCGTGAAGGCATAGGGTGTAAGTGGTGCGATCATTCCATTGAACAATACAGAAGGTACATGTTCCGGATTGAATCGCTTTCTGTAAGAGATGGCAAAAGTAGTATCCAAACTCATTTTGTAATTCCAACTACCATTTAGTGAAACAATTCTGTCAGGGGTCTTCAAAGACAATGGAATGCCTCTTTTCCCATACATTCCGGCACCCCCGTCAAAATCGATAATCCTTACTGTTATATGATTGTCGCCTTTGCGAAGGATGGCTTTATCCACTTCGTATACCGTATTGGTTTTTTCATTCCTTGTTGATCCTACCATAGTACCATTTACAAAAGCCAGCCCATCATCTTCAATTACTCCAAGACGCAATGAACAATTGGCTGCAATGTCCGCTTCAGTAAGGTCGATTGATTTGGTAACCCAAATAATACCATCTTTCAATTCAATATGCGGTGTACTCTCAAAGGTGCTGGGGAAATAAGTTACCGGCCATTCAGGGTGCGGTTGTTTTGCCCAATCGAACGTACCATTGGTATAGGCTGGGTCTGATTTATCAATAGGCGCAACCCATTTGTAATAATACGTTTCGCTATTTTTAATTAAATCTTCCAAATCCAGTGATTTTAGTTGAGCAGCCCGTTCGGCAAATACGGGATCGCCCACGAGTCCTTCTGGGCTTATCCATGCTTCTGCAGCAGTTCCGCCATAACCACATTCAATAAGACCTACAGGCACCTCTATTTTTGGTTGTATGTCTCTAGCAAAATAATATGCTATCGCTGAAAAGTTTTTGATATTGATGGGGTTGCATTCCAACCATTGGCCTTTTACATCTTCGGCCCTTAAAGCGGTGGTGGCGTGCGCCACATTAAAAAGGTGTATGTTTGGATTGTTGGCAGCGGCTATTTCTTTGTCGGGATTGAGCGCATTGCTCATGGTTACTTCCATATTGCTTTGCCCGCCACAAATCCATACATCTCCTATAAGCAAATTGTTTAATGTAATAGAATTATTGCCCGCAATTACCATACTGTATGGACCTCCAGCTTTTTGCTGAGGTATTCTAATGTTCCATTTACCGTTTGGTAAAGTTGTGGCGGTATATATTTTTTCTAAAAAAGAGATGGATATTTTTTCGCCTGCATCGGCCCAGCCCCAAATAGTCAAAGGCTTATCCCTTTGCAAAACCATATTATCCCCCACCAGAGAGGGTAATTTTATGTTTGCAAATACATTAATTGTTACAATTAATATTACAAAAATCAATAGGTATTTTTTCATATCCTGTTTGTTGTTCTTACTGATTACTTATTTCGAATAGTTCACCGTCATAGAGTTTATTAATGGGAACCTCAAAGCCTTTCACGCCCAGTTCTTTTCCTGTTTGCGTAACGATTACTTTACCATCCATTTGTTTAACCTGGTAGGTTTTTTCGGCATCGAGGAAGTTGACTCTTACAATGCGTTTTATGTCGGGCGACCCATGTCTGAACACTCCAACAATTCCGCCTGATTTTGTGTCAGTATTCATGCGCTGAAATCCATCCCACATACCCTCCATCGGTTCACCAAAACCTGGTAGATCCTGCCGAAAACTCATTATTTGGTAACGATTTTCCATTAATTGCAACCAATCTGCAAAGCCTCTGTATTTCTTTAAATCGGGTGCTGTCAATTTTCTTGGGTCGCCCAGCATAATGGGCAAAGCACCCGCCAACGATTTAATATGCAGATCCCAACCATCATCCTGCATTTCGGGGTTGCCAATTACCAATGCGGTGGCTGGCATGGCAGGTGAACGCCACCACGCCATATTCCTGATTCGAAGATCAATTTTTTCCTCTGGGCCGTTGAAATTCGACAACCAGTTTCCATCGGCATGTTTAAGCATGGCATAGTCAATTAATTGCACACCTCCCATGGTTTCAAAAGTACAGTCAATAAAGAGGTCGGGCTTTAGCAGGTGCAATGCGTCAAAAAGTTTCCACATATATTCATAGTTGGTAAACAGCGATTCAGCGTGGTCTTTGTGGCCGGAATGCCCGGTAGCATAACATCCCGATTCAGCAGGATTCTGGCGGTATGGGCTTGAAACAATGGAAAAGTCAAGTTTTAGGTACTCTAAACCATGTTCGGCAATCAATCCGGCAATTACCTTATTTATATAACCGTACCAACCTGTACCAAAACATGCCGTATATTTATTTTCCTGACCCGCCTTATCCCAATCAATAACAATCGAAAAAGGTTTTCCGTCTTTACTTTTCACAAACCATTCAGGATGGTTCTGATACACTTTACTCTCCGGTGAGGCACTACCAACACTCACCCATAACCTGGGTTTCATGCCCAATGATTTGATATAATCAAAAATGGGTTTAAGCCCATTGGGGAACTTTTTTTTATCAACGCCCCAATCGCCATAAAAATCCTGCCATCCTTCATCAATTATAAATTCTTTCATGCCTGCATCTGCAGCTGCCTTTGCCAGTTCCATTACCAGTTTTTCATTGATGTTTTTTCCAAAAGGTGTCCATGTATTATACACAAAAGTGGGCTTTTGTTTTAATTCGGAAAGGCGGATACCCATGTGCTTACGAACAAAATCAGGAACCGCAGTATTGAGCATTTCATCAGGATCTTTATGATTGTTGTAAACCATTGTAAATACCTGTGGCGTTGTAAAACTTTCACCTTTTCCGATATATTTCCTAAAAGGAAAGCGGGCATCTTTATGCGTAAGGCCAATATTGAGGTCTAGATCATTCCAAAAAACAGAAGTATGTTTCATTGCTCCCGGTGCTTCATTACCAATAACAATTCCTTGCTGCCAATCGCTGTTATGAACGGTGATCAGAGCATCCTGCATGTTGCCATCATAAGGGCCAACAGAACGTCTTCTGCCATAATCATGGCAAACCCAGCTAAAGGTAGAAGCGTAGTAAAACGATAATTCAAATTTTTCTATATCTACTGATTCTAATTGTAAGGTGTTATCAGAAAGGTTTTTAATAACTAGATTCTTTCTTACTACGGGCAAATTAGGGTATAGTAAAAATTGAACAGTAAGCTCTATTTTTTTGTCTTCACTTACAAGCGTTACGGCTGCTCCATCACCTGATTTTGAATCGGTATGCTTTTCGACACTTTTCAAATCCCAGTTTCCTTTACCTGAATAAATTTTATTATTTATTTCAAACTGAAAATCGGTATTCTCAGCCAGTAGGTATTTAAAATCACCTTGAACCGGTTTATACAATGTAGTGATAAAACTGCCCTTATTTACAGGAAGCTTAATTGTTCTTTCAACTACTCCGTTGTTTAATTTCAGTTCTGCTTTTGTCCATGAAGCATAAGGTTGAGCGCTGGTCACCGAGCTAGCTATTAAAATATATCCAAGTAATAAAGTGAGGTGTTTTTTCATTTAGATTCCTCCTCTTTCAACTTCAAATAGCAATACAGCGGCCATGAATGCGGATGAGAACAAAATCCCTGGATGGCTTTTTTTGTGTCCTGCCAATAGGAGTAAAGCCCTTCCCTTGATGATAGGGTAGAATTGATATTGTCGGGCAAAGTCCAATGCCCTATCCAGTAATTGGGATATTGAATAGAAAAATTATGAAAGGTCATTTTTTCCAGCAATGCCCATGCTTCTTTTTTATTGAAAGTGGAAACACCCATTATAACCGGACCTTCCAGAGCAAACCAAATACCGCCATCTTCCCCTTCACCTTTACCGCCCCACATAGGCCTTTCCCTGGTGCGGAAACCAATTTTTTCGGGAGAACCGGTGGCTTCTTTTACTTTGTCATAAATGTTTCTTTTTCTTTCGGCACTAAGGCTTGGCATTTGAAGTAAATATCCTTGCGGCTCAATACAAACATTGTCCATCCCCAACCGATCGACTGCACCATGGTTCAAATAACATCTTGCAGCAAAATTCCTGTTGCCGAAATCAGTTAAAAATGCAGCAGATAATTCATCGTTGTAATTCTGAACGGCAGTTATGAATGGAACCAATTCTTTGTCACCCGATTGCGTCAATTCCACAATCAGTTTTGGCAACACGGACAAAGCCATCGTTGTATTCAAAATGGACTCGGCAAACTGCGAATAAAGGTTTGGCGAATATTTGTGAAAGAAAGAATCGCTCCAATCCGAGTTTAAGATTTTAACAAGACCGTTCTTGCCCCTACCCACTTCATCCCGCAGGTAAATAAAATATTTTTTTATAAAGTTGATTACCGTGTCTGATTGTTGATATTCCATTGGGTAATAGTTGACCGTTTCGTTGAGCAAGCCATAATCTTTGGTAATCCGCAGGTATTCGGATATTGCCATAAAGAAATACAATTGCTCATCGCTTTCTTTGTAAATAGAGGGTTCGATATACCCAAAACCACCTGTGCCCCGCTTAATTTCACCCAAGTAGCTGGTATGTTTCATCACATAACGTAAAGAAGATTTAGCGAGTGCCGGATTTGTATAGCACAAGGGAAGCAATGCCTGTGAATGATCTCTGTTAGATATATTCTCCCCATCCTCGTACGTATATATAGTGCCCTGTGGCACATAGGTTTCGTTGAAATAACTGCTATAGGTAGCCATGGCTTCTAAGACATATGCATTCCAAAGCATTTCCCTTTTATATACATTGTTGGTTTCGGCAGAAAAATCAGGTAGCTTTTTTTTCCATTGGCTGATAAACAACCCATCTGACGATTGTTTAAAATCCGCACCCACAAAAAGATCTTTTACCTGTTGGTGGATGACGGAAAAATCTTTCTCATAATTCAATCCCACAACTATATTGAAAGATTTTGTTTCGCCGGGCTTAAGGGAAGTGGCTATGGTTGCGCTTAAAGCATCGCCACCCGATGTGGCGGAATTGCAAGTAATATTGGCTCCTGCTTGTTGCTCCGCATGCATAAAAACAGATACAGGATGATTGTCATATAAATTGTTGTCTTCCTTTTTGTGCGGGGTCAAAAATTTTCTTTCGGTATACCCAATGGCGCAGAGGGCTGTTTGCTGTTTGGCGTCTGCTATTATTTTTTTTGTGTAGCCTACGGCCCGCGCAGTTTGGGGTTTTTCCTGCAAGGTTAATGGAAGGTAATTCATCAATATTTTTTCCTCGTAAGAAACAGTCAACTTCTGTGTAGTATTGTTTTTTATCAATACGGTGATTACAACAGAAGGGTTACCCGTATGAATTTTTTCAGATGGTTTTACGGAAAGGATTCTTTCACAAGCTATCTGGTTATTGAGATTATATTCATACCTGGCGAAACCAGTGCCAAAAAAGCGTTTAGTAACAGATGGATCTGCTCCTAAAGAATTAATACCCACCAAATCATACTCTTTTTTTCCATTTTTACCTGAAATTGAAAGTGTGGCGGTATTGTCACCATAGTTTATTCCATCGGCAGCATTAATTCTTGTCCAAGCTCTTTCTCCCGTTAAAAATTGGAGGATTCCACTGGCATGCGCAAAAAGAGTACACCTGTAATTGCCTAGAATAAAGTAAGGGTCTTCGGGCAAAAGCGCATCCTTTCCGTCCTTGTCAACCGCCTTAAAAGGCAACTGGCTAGCATACTCATAAACAGGTAACCCGTTTGCAGTATATAACCAGGAACCGATATTCTTTGCATTGCCCATATTTAAAGGGTTACTCTTTTGCCCTGCCAACACTTTACTGAAAAGGGTTTGGCTAACCAAAGCACCTCCTAACAGTGCTCCCGATTGTTGGATAAAGTTTCTTCTTGATGACATACTGAAATTGCTTTTTGATTTTTTCAATTTTTAAAATTTATTTTAGATAAAAAATGTGTGTGAAATAAGCTCTTACTGCGTTGCTATGAAATTTTTAAATCCTCACATATGAAATAGTATGCTGCGGTTTAAAAATTTCACGCGTCTTGGTGAAACTTATTTGCCACACACTACTAAAGACCTGTAATATTAATTATTTTACAATGAACTTTGTTGAACTTTGCTGGTTGCTTTTTAAGATGATGAAATATATGCCCCTTTTAAATAGCGACACATCAATGCTTTTTTGGGTAGAACCTTTTGCCAGTTTATAATCCATTACTTTTCTGCCATCGACATGAAAAACACTTAATGTTCCATCAACAGTTGTTGAAGGGAACGAAACCATTAGGTTGCTTACCGCAGGGTTCGGGTACACTTTTATGCTTGTATTGGTTGCAAATATGTTAGTATTGGTTGGGGCAACTTCTGTCATTTCAACATCGTCAAAATAAGCGGTTGTAGTATTCGCTCCCAGAAAGAACCTAAAGGCGATTGACCCGGTATAGTTACTGGTAAAAGCATAAGAGCCATAGCTTTTGGGCGTCGGAGTTAGGGCTATTAGGTTTTTGGTGAAGATGGTAGTCCAAGGTGAAGTATTTAACAGGAATTGTAAATCAACCGTACGGTTGGCATCGGCACTTCCCTTGAAGCTGATTAAATAGTTCCTGTCTTTTACCACAAACACATTGGTGCTAAGTTGGATGTTGCTGGAAGTGGTGCTGGTACCAAGGTTTGTGATGTTTACTTTACCAACATTTGTTGCTGAACCAGCTTGTGCCACCGACTGAACCGTAGCGGCAGCGCCAACTTTAAAATTAAGACTCCATCCGGTTGTATTCGCGTCAAAAGTTGGGTTGGTAATCATATTGGTACCTGCTGGCAGAAATGCCGGGGTAACCGTTAACAATTGCGCCACACTCTTTGCTACATTGGTATTGGCATCGCCTGCCTGTGAAGCGGTAATAGTAGTTGTACCCGCATTTACAAGGTGTATTTTACCAGCAACAATGGTTGCAACCCCTGTATTTGAACTGGTATAAGTAATGGGCATACCTGCACTGGAACTTGCACCCGCATCAAAATCCACATCGCCCATAACCTTTATGGGAATTGCATTGAAAGTAATGGTCTGCAAGGTTTTTGTACCATCGTAACCATAACCCGTGATTGGGAAGTTGTACGGATTTTCATTGGCATCGTCGTTGGCAATGCTGATCGCACCAGCGTAAACCCCTGCGGTGGTGGTGGTGGTTAACGCAACCTGAAAAGTGGCAGAACCATTGGCTGCAACCGTGGCCGGTGCATCAGTCGCTACCGAATAACCCGTACCCGTAACAACCACTTTAGGTGTACCTGTAAGGTTCAACACTTTATCTCCAATATTTTCAATGGTAAAAGTTACGGTCTTGGGCAAAATAGATGACACATCACCAAAATTATAACTACCTAAGCTATGCGCAATTTCAATGGATCCTTGTTTTATCCCCATTTCGGCACGCAGTATCACGGTGGGGTATTCATAAGCGCCCATATCTGTTGACGAGCCTACAGGCCGTGCAACTCTTAAAATATCTGTGGTGCTGAATTGTCCGTTGGTATTGCTGCCATTGTTTATTGCAGGGCTTGTGCTTTGCAGACGAAAATCGGCGGTAGATGCATCAGCCAAGTCAAATGTAATGGTTGGTAATTGCACAAAATTTGGGTCGGCAACAATGTCGTTATTTCCTTTTTTCCCCACGCTGCCATTGTAATAGATGTTGTGGTCGTATACCGCGCCGGCATCGTTGCCATTGCATTTGCCACCTGCACTCGATGGGCGACTGTACATGATGTTGTTGTAAATCCTCATGTCTGTACAGCTATTCCCGTCAATCTCGGGATAGCCCATATTGGTGCCATTGTTATAGGCCGTATTGTTAAAAAAATCAACATGGCTTGCCGCGTAACCATGTACACCGCCCCCGCCATTGTTATAGCTTACATTATTTTCTACCAATGTACGTCCCTGATAAAGGGGCGTGTTTTGCCTGCCATTATTTGCATCAACTATAATCCCATTTCCGTCTGAAAGCTTATATGGTGCTTTATTTTTTCCGGTGTACCATGGCACCAGCGATTTGTTATTATAAACAATATTATTACGGATAATAATTTTAGTGGTGGAAAGGTTATCAATAGGGGTAGAACCGTAAACGGCTATGCCACTACAGGCATACATGCAATACCAGGAGGTGTTGTAAATGACGTTATTTTCAACAGTTACATAATCGGCCCTGTTGACACCAATGCCTACACCCGGAAAATCGTGCACTTTACAGTTACGGATGACAAGATGGTGCGACGACACACTTTGTCCCATATAAATACCGTTGGTGTTAAATGCTGATTGGGGACCAGCAATCCCGTCTCTGGTATTTTCAAAAGCTTTGGTTGCATCTGCTAAATCAATATTGGCATTGTTCCCTTCAAGCTCCAAACCATCCAACATAATATAATTGGCACCATTAAAAGAGATGGCAACCCACGAACCTCCTGATGCGGTTATTTTTGGGGTATGCCCGGGATATGCCTTATATGTTATGTAAGCATTGTTGCCACCACTTCGTTTAATTTCCAACACATACCCGCTGGTTGAGTTATAGGTGCCGTTCATTATAAAAACCGTATCGCCGGGCAATGTAAGGTCGGCTGCGGCCTGTATGGTTTGTTTGGCTGTTGCTGTGGTTAGCCCTGTGTTGGCATTACTCCCGCTACCAGAATTTACATAGTAGTTGATCGCCAAAACAGGCGATATAAAAAAAATTGAAATAACTGCAAGCATTGCTAATTTGTAGTAGAATTTTTTCATAATGGTATTTTTTAAGAAAGCTATTGATATTAGTAAGTACAAATGTGTTTTTATATTTGCATAAATGGTTTTCTGAACTAAAAGAGTATTTAATACCAATGGTTCGTTAACCCTGACTTATCTGTTTAAGTCATTGAAAATCATTACATTTACAGGTGCTTCAGCTTTTGTAAATTCATGATTTCCAAGACTCATTTATCTTACTGCTCGCTATGCGAGATGTGTTTTAAATTTTACTGAAATTAAATATTTTGATTTAAACCAAATTGGAATAAACACCCATGGTTAAAAATAACAATTACCACTTAAGTATTTTAGAAGAAAATCCATTACACTTAACGATATATATTCCGTTTTTTAAATTCATCATACTAATATCTTGGTTATAATTATTAATAACATCTGATAAAATCTTTCTACCTGTAACATCAAAGATGGTTACGTTTCCAGTATAATTCGATATTTTCAACTCATTTGCGGTAGAGTTATATTGCACTATAATATTCGAAACGTTTGAAACATTTTTAATATCTGTAGAGACTCCCATTAACTTCATATAACCATAACTATTTGTTTTTCCCCATTTGTCATCTACACCTTGATTCCAAAATAACTGTTGGGTTCTCCCCGTGGCACCTGAGCCTGATGTTCCTGTTGAGTTGTCGGCAACCTGAATATCGAACCTTAGGTATTTCAATATTGAAATATCGAAATTTGCAAACGATTCTCTGGTGGCTAGTCCCGACCATGGAAGAGCCCATTCTTGCATATACCCGGTATCGGTTGAAATCGATTTAGCATTAACTGCAACACTTCCTGACTCTAATAAGGATGCGTCGCGTTGTAACCTGTATTGAGCAGATCCTGATACTGACTTGGATATAGTATCTATTCTGATAAATAGCTCAATACAATCTTTCAGGTATGAAGCTGTAATGGCTGACTCGTTGTGAGGCGTTGCGTCTTGCACCATTAATGCCACATAAAGGCTGTCGTTGGTATATCCCACTTGAAATTTCCCTGTGGCATCAAAAGTAGTGCTTGCCGTTGGCATATTTAGTATGTCTGTCCATGTTGAACCCCAGTCTGATAATACTCCATCGATGGTGGGAGCTGATAAGAGTTTATTGACAAAAATAGTGTCATTCATTACTTTAACAGTAAGTGTATGGGAAACGTCTTTTGCCGGATTGGTAGTTGCATTTCCAACTTGAGATGCTGTAATTACTGTTGTTCCAATTCCAACAAGATGAATATTGCCGGACAAGATAGTTGCAACATTGATGTTTGAACTAACATAGCTAATTGGCAAATTTGCACTCGATGTTGCTTCAGGGGCAAAATCCGGATCACCGAATGTTTTTGTGGGTAAAGCAGGAAATGAAATCGTTTGTAAGGCTTTACTTCCATCATATCCTGCACCTGTAAGTGTGAAATTGTATGGATTTTCATCCAAATCGTTGTTGGCTATACTAACAGCACCTGAATAAGTCGTAGCACTAGTATTCGCAGTTAATTTAACCTGAAAGGTTGCAGTTCCAAGTGCTGGTACTGAGGCAGGAGCGTCGGTAACCAGACTAAAGCCAGTACCGGTAACTGCTATGCGTGGTGTGCCTGTTAAGTTCAGCACCTTGTCACCCGTATTTTCGATGGTAAAAGTAATGGTTTGCGGTACTGAGGACGATACATCGCCAAAACTGAATATACCGTTATTGTCAAGAATGTTTGTAGTAGCTTGCTTTATATTGATTTCTGCTCTAGGGATTGCTGTCCCATATTCATAAGCCCCCATGTCAACCGAAGCACCTACCGGGCGTGCAACTCCAAGTATGTCTTTGGCACTATAAAGTCCGGTTGCCATAGTACCACCATTGATGGCAATACTGCTGGTTTGCAACCGAAAATCTGCGGTAGATGCATCAGCCAAGTCAGATGTAATGGTTGGTAATTGCACGAAATTTGGGTCGGCAACAATGTCGTGAGATCCTTTTTTATTCACCTTGCCGTTGTAATACACATTATAATCGTAAGTTGCTCCTGCATCGTTGTAGTTGCATATGCCACCTGCACTCGATGGGCGACTGTACATGATGTTGTTGTAAATCCTCGTGTTTGTACAAAACAGCCCATCAATTTCGGCATAGCCCATATTGGTTCCATTGTTGTAGGCCGTGTTATTAAAAAGATCAAGATAACTTGACCTAAAACCATGAACACCACCACCACCGTTGTTATAACTAACGTTGTTTTCGACCAGGGTGCGACCGATATATCCCGTGTTAACATCCAATATAATACCGTTTCCATCAGACATAAAAACTTTGCCATTGGTGTGCCACGGAATAAGACATTTGTTGTTATAGACAATGTTGCCTCTTACAATCCTTTTGTATATGTTTAAGTCATCGATTTTGCCATTACCTATTACACTTATACCACTACCTGCATACATCATGTACCAGCAGTTGTTATATACTATATTGTTTTCGATGGTTGCATAGTCCGTCGAACTACAAGCTACTCCAGCGCCAGCGAAATCATGTATTATACAGTTTTGTAATACCACATGATGAGAGCGAATAATATATATGCCATTGAGATTCATCTTTTCACGATCAGCATTACTTCCTGTGCCGGCGGTAGCTTCCTCTTCCACTCTTTTGGCCTCTTCATACGTAATATTAGCGTTATTACCCATAAACTCAATACCTTCAATTTTTATATAATTTGCTTGTACCTCTATGCAATCCCATCCACAATTGATGCCCCAAACTTTTGGTTTATGCCCCGGGTAGTTTTTGTAAGTAATATAGCCCCCGCTTTCACTTCCCGAACGACCAACATACAAAACTGATTTATGACCATCGAATCCGTAAGCTGCCTTAGTATATGTTCCGTTCATAATGAGTACCACATCGCCGGGGTTAGTAAGGTTTGCAGCATTCTGAATTGTTGCAAAAGCTGCCATTTCAGACAAGCCGGTGTTGGTGTTGTTACCATTTACGACATCGACATAGTAGTTAGTCGCAAAAAGAGGTGACATTAAAAAGCTTGAAATAACTGCAAGCACAGCTAATTTGTTGAAGATTTTTATTTCCATAATAATGTTTTGTTTTTAAAAAGAAACTTATTTATAGTATTGCGTTCAAATGTTTTTCCCTATTAGCCTGTTCAGCCTTTACATCTCCCCGTTTTTATTACTGCATGACCGCACTTCCAGGAATTGCAGTGATTTTTAAACCACTATTAGTGCTAGCCCCTGTTTTTACACGGAATTCAATACGGTTTACCCCGGGATTATCAGAATCCTGAGGTGCTTGGGATTTTGAAACATCTACAATCCTAATTTCAGGCTTTGCCGTTGAACCGGGTATTTCAACATTCAATTTCAGTGATTTCCCTGCATGTTCAAGTAAAACCCCCGATGGCAACATGGTTATTTTTGCTTTGGTAAGCCATTGAAAAGAAGCTTCGGCACTTTTCGCTCCGGTTGTCCATTCATCCTGAATGGTGATAGAGCGGTTGGAATATAACTTTACAGTGCGGCTAACTTTCTCTACTTGCGATTTATATAGCGATGTTAAATCTACCACATCGCCTACAATTCCATTTTCTATTGGCAGTGCACTTATATCGGCCATGCCCGTTATATCCTGCCGTGCATTATTGAACCGAAGTATATTATGGCCTTCGGGACCTGGGCGGAATGTTGTCCATCGGTCGCTGTGCTGCTCATAGTTCCATAGATCAAGCTTTGCTGCACGCATTTTATCATAGCTTTCACCCCCCATATCCAGTGCCCAACGGATGCCATCTGCCTCCAAAATAAAGCTTCCAATATCCATTTGCCCGTGAGAGTTATTGGGTGTACCACCTTTCACAGCAATAAAAGAAGCCGAAGAATCATCCCACTTTGAGCGCATTACGGCTAGCGGCATTAAGCCTCCGTTGGCTGTCCAATGTAAAGGCAATTTATTTGATTTGCTAGCAGGCAATTTGGGATTCCACCACAATACCTCCAACGCTAAATGACGGCTAAGTCGCTTGTATTTTTTATCCCCATCAACAGCCTCTAAAACACTTTTAGCTTTTGCTAGGCTCTTAATTTCAACTTCTGCAATGCTGCGTTGACCTCTTTCATTTGCAAACCAAAACATAACCGGTTCTGAAGTGAAACGTTCTACTGTTTCGGTATACGGAGCGGCAGAGGCATCACCAAAATTATAGTCAAGCCCCGTGGGGCCGTTAATCTGAGCCATGAAGTCTGATGATTCTAAGAAGCCTGGGAATTTTTCAAGTCCGCATGAAACGCCAAACACAGAACGCAGCGCTTCTACCGCAAAAACATGAAAAGTGGTACCATACGACCAGTAAGTTGCACCTTCCGGGTAGGTTCCATAAGGGGCATAAGGTTCTGCGGCAATAGGCAGAAATTTAATTGCACGGTCAGTTACTTTACGCGCCAGCAGGGGTTCACGTTCGGCAATAGCAAGTGCTCCTACTATTAACCCCCCATTATTTACCGGGTTATGGTTAAAATTACCTGTCAACTCCCCTACCTCATCCTCATCAAACAAGAGGGACGGCTCCAATGCGTTTTTTACTATTGATTGTGCAATTTTTGCTCTTTCTTCTTCAGTCAGTTCGTCATACAACCAGTCTAGCCCTATGCCAGCGGCCAGCGAGGCTTCGCCCACATCAATAAAATGCGATGGACACCAATCCGGCAGTTCTGCCAGTTGCATTAACTCCGCTTTTGCACGCGCCAAATACCGTTTATCACCAAAAATATGGTAGCTAAGCGCCAGTGTAAGAATACGGCCTTGTGCACTTCTGTTAGCATTAAATTTAAAAGTTTTCCCGGTAGGATAAACTAGTTTTTCGGCTTTTAAATGCTTTTCGGCTTCACTTTTAAGGAGTATAAAAAGATTTTTGCTTGTTTCGTCCTTTTGCATTTTCAACGAAACGAGGTGTTTTTTGCTGGTAAACAACCTCGGGTGATCAGGAAATTTTTCCCAATTAGCATCCGTTAAACAAGGTGTTCCTTTTTTTGAGTTTGGTGTAGGCTGTTGAGCATTTGCAGCAGACAAAAAGGAACCTATAAGAATTAATAATGCTGGAAAAAAGTTAGTCAGTTTCATTAAAATATTTTTTTATATAATTTATCAATCAAATTTAGGGCGTTTTAACCCAACTTGCAAATAAGCATTCATAAAAGTCACAAATACTGCATATTGCGATTTTCTTTTTTACATTTGGGTCATTACTTTTGTTTTCCTGACATATGATCTAGTTTTAAAATTCAAAGCATCAAAAATATCCTTTTGGTCTTTTGTTGGTCTTGTACAAAGCTTAATATATAACTTTTCATTTTTATCATTATTAACTGTAACCAAAGAGCTTTGCATACTTCTCATCTTTTCAACAATAGTTGACCAACTATAATTTATATCTTTTTGTCCCAATCTGTTTCTAATATAATTGACCA
>JAQICA010000229.1 GCA_027858775.1 Salinivirgaceae bacterium
ACAATAATAATTCTGAAAAGCTTTCACAATTAAAAGCTGAAAAAGAAATATTGAACTTCCAGTCGAAGGAGCTCATGAGATCGATTGAAGAACATCAAAAAAAGGGAAAAGCACTTCCAGCGAATGAATTAAATTTGTTATTCGAGAATCTACAGAAACATTTAAAAATCGACAGCATTTTACATCGCAAATACATGTATGCAACTAATATTGCAATATCAGACAGCGCTGAACAAATGTTACTTGAAGCAGCAGCTTCCTACAACATCCTTTTTCAAAACAACAAACACATACGTAGAATTATTAACCGTGGTGATATGGCCTATGCTGTGCCTCCTCGATTTCTGGCAAAATCGCAACACTATTTATGGTCGGCCACTCATAAATACGATGTTCAGAAGCAAATTAAAGCCAATAAAAGCAGTTTCCTGAAAGAAACAACTATCGACAATGGATTTTTTGCCTGGTATTACCTTTCAGGATCTGTTAGTAAGATCGTTGCAAGCGTGATTAGCATGTCTCATTTAGAACCTCATCCAGAAAATTATATCCACAAGCTTTTGCCTCTGTTGGAAAAGGGTGACATTATCTGTCAAAAATCTCGCAACCGACTTAGTGACAAATTCATTCCTGGTTATTTTGGACATGCTGCTATTTATTTAGGCGACAGTCTTTTTGCGGAAGCAATTTTGAATGGTACAGTGATCAGTAATCCGTTTAAATTTGCTGAAGGTGACTCTTATCTGATCATCAGACATAAAAATCTTACCCCCGATCGGAAAGAACGAGTTATAAATCTTACAATGGCTCAAATGGATAAGAAATATGATTTTCAGTACGATGCGGAATCTCCCAATGAACTCACTTGTGCTGAATTGATTTACATAGCTTACGACTTTATTAAATGGGAAACCGGACATGTCGCCGGGCGTTACCTAATTACCCCCGATAATATTGTCAGTACAGCATGTAATGATTCTGAACTGGAATTCATTTCCTATTTCGACAAAAAAATTGTACTTGATAAACCCAAAATATCATTCATCAAAAAACTTATAAAGAAGTAAATGAAACCGCCAAATTGGTGACATCATCGGGGTTGGCCATATCGCTGGCCTCGGAATTTATCGAGAACCTCCATAGAAGCGACTATGAAAAACAGGACTGCGAACAAAAAGCGTTTGGTCGTTTGGCCGTGAAAATTAAAAAGTACTTTCCACGTTTGCCTATCTGCATACTTGCCGATGGGCTGTACCCCAACAAAACGGTGTTCAGCATTTGCCGTGGGTACAATTGGGGCTTTATCATCACCCTTAAAGACGGAAATTTAAAAGCACACAAAAAGAACGGGAGGTATACCAGGCAAACAAAGTATCGCACACAAAGTTAAAATACAGGTACTTGAACGATATTGAACATGAGGGGTACAGCTACTCTTGGGTGTCGTGCGAAGAAACAAAAATCCGCTTATCCGATAATTTGGAAGAAACGCGATGGTTCGTTTTCACCAACACGCCATTATATTGCCCAAAAAGTAGAAGTCATAAAGAAAAAGGTAGAATTTATTAATCCCCGAATTGATGCCAAGGCCATGTTGTCGGTGACAGCCATGATGGCAACCAGCGGATTGGCTAACTCGTCGGAGAGCAATAGGACCCTTCCGGAAAAATGGCAATGCGCTTTTTCTCCTGAATTGCCATGTTTATTTTCTCCTGAATGGCTTGCTCAATTTGATGGGTAGCAATTGAATGCGGATTGACCGAAAGCTGTGAAAGTTCGCTGTCCGGAATAGCCGATGTGTAGAAATGCAGGTTTTGTTGACCAATTTTTTCGAGGGTTCGGACATGCATTTGAAATTGCCATTGGTCTTTAATGAAAAAACGGTTACTTTTTATGTCATCAATAAACTGGCGGTGATTGCCTGAATATTTTTTCATCACCCCAGTATATTCCGGACTTCCGATACCTTCGATGCAGCATCCAAACGAGATGATTTCTCCCCCTTGTTTTACTGCCGAAAGACAATTAACAAAACCCTTTACGCATTGGTAAAAAGTGGCATCGAGAGGATAACCACCGCTCGATGTTATCACAAAATCAGCATGCTTATTTACAATTGGACAGCAGGCAGCCCTAACATATTCAACGGTTTGGTGGTGCGATTCGAATAATTCGCCCGAAATGATAGTGTTAACTTTCTTGTTGTTATCCAATACAATATTAATGGCGAAATCTGGAGCGCACATGCGAGCTATTGATGTGTTTTCATCGTGGCACGGGTTGTCTTTCAGGATGGTACTTGAAGCATTGGGATGGCTCAAAAAAGTATATCCGTGGAATTTTTGCACTGCATTGAGTGCAACCAGTCCTGGGCAAATGGCTTTTCTTCCTCCTGAAAAACCAGCCATAAAGTGTGGCTCTACCAGACCAGTAATTATCCTGAATCCGGCTTCTACATAGTGCTTGTTGAGCTTCACTTTAGCACCCGACCAACTTCTTCCCTCTAATTCTTGAAGATTCGATTCGTCCTCGCAATTGTGGTCTATAATCCGATATTTTGCAACAACTTGTTCTCCAAACATTTTTAGGTGTTCTTCGGGTGTTGAGGCACGGTGCATCCCAGTTGCCACCAAAATGGTTATTTCGTCTTTTTCAACTCCTGACGATTCTATTTCGGTAATCAATTCCGGCAAAAATTCGGAGTAGGGGATAGGCCTTGTTATGTCGGAGACCACAATAACTACATTGCCTGATTTTCTGTTAAGAAGAAGTTTTTTCAACCCTAAACCTGAACTTGGTGTTTCGATCGATTTCAACAGCATTTCCGAAGCTGTTTTATTGGTCGATTTGTAATTTGATTGATAAACGAGTGTATTCTCGGGGAAATCAAGATTTATTTTCTCAATCCCATAGTGAAATTCAATTTTCATTTTAACTCAAATTTGGTTTGTTCATATAGTACTGCGATCGGTATTCTAAAGGCGAACAATTTTTTATTTTTTTGAACTGAATATTGAAGTTGGTTAAGTTGTTAAAACCAGTTCTGTCGCATATCTGTGAAACATTCAAGTACTGCTTTTCAATTAGCAACTTGCAGGCATAGCCAATCCTTATTTCATTTAGAAAAGTGATTAGCGTTTTGTTGGTTTTTTCTTTGAAGTAACGGCAAAAAGCGGTTTCGCTCATGTGTGCAATTGCCGAAACTTCGCTGAGCCTTATGGTACGCGTAAAGTTCTTGAGGAGGAAATCCGATATTTCATTCAGTCTGTTCACTTGTTTTTCATCGAAAGTAAGGCGGAATCCGGCACTCGACAATCCTTTGTACTCGGTTTTTGTGGCAATATGATTCATTAATGAAACAAAACTCATCATCCTATCAAATCCCTTTTTTGTAATTGCAAGGTTGATTTGTTCTTTAATTTCATCTCTTGTTTTGCTTGAAAAAATTATTCCGTTTCGGGCTGTTATCAGCAATTTTTTAATAGGTAAAGTTTCCTCAAAATTTAAGAAGTCGTCGCCCAAGAAATTCTCATTAAAATAAATAACCGTTGCTTTAACATGCAGTTTCGAGTCGGGTTTAAAATATTCAGGATAATTCCGGAGAATATGGGGAATGTTTGCACCAAACATGATTACATCGCCGGGGTTAAAATGATCAATTCCATCCCCAATATATAGGGTTCCGGAGCTTTCTTCAATTACCATTATCTCGCATTGCGGATGAAAATGCCACAACGGATAGAAAATATTCTCATCTACCTTGTTAACCTGAAAAATTTCTCGGCCGCTATTATCAATCTTTTTTAACGATGGTTGCATGGTAATAAAATTTAAATGCTGAATTTAGAATAATAGAATTCATATTATGATGTGGATTTTTAATTCATAATGCTTCCAAAGTTAATCAGTTATTCTATTTTGAAATATTATAACCGTTAATGTGCTAAAATACTTTAATAACATGCTAATATATTTAAAATATAGTGCCTTTGTGGTTTGTATTTTTGTGTCAGTTTTATAAGTCATTTAACTGGAGTGTTCTTTTCTTTTTTAAATATTAGTCTAAAACCGTAAATTGAAGTGTTGAAACAATTAGATGCAATATCATTCTTATTTTTCATGCACGCACATCATTTTTTTTAGAAGTAAGAGACAGTCGTGTAGAATTAAGTTTTTTAGAATCAATGAATCATTTGTTGCCATAAATTAGTAAATCAAAATACTAACGTATGAAAATTAAAAACTTTAGATGGTGGATTGCAGCGTTGCTGATGCTTGCAACTGCGCTAAACTATCTCGATCGGCAAAACCTACCGATGGTAATTACTGACTTGCGAAAAATTTTCCCTATCGACAATGTAACCTTTAGCCAACTCAACTTCATGTTTTTGTTAGCTTATGGTCTTATGTACATCGGAGGAGGAAAGATTATAGACTGGCTGGGGCCGAAAGGTGGTTTGGTATTGATGGTTGCTTGGTGGTCGGCAGCCAATATGTTGCACGGCTTAGTTGCCGGTGTAACGGGTTTATTTGTTGCCCGCTTTCTTTTAGGATTAGGCGAAGGAGGGGGCTTCCCTGGTGCGGCTAAAGCCGTTGCAGAGTGGTTTCCACCTAAAGAAAGATCGTTTGCCTTTGGCCTGTTTAATACTGGTTCATCACTAGGTGCAATGGTTGCTCCCCCCTTAATCGCATTTATTGTTTTAAGCTTTTCATGGCGATGGGTATTCCTTCTAACCGGATTAATTGGGTTTGTTTGGGTTGTTGTATGGTACTTCGTTTATGAACATCCATCAAAAAGTCGCTTTGTAACTTCGGAAGAAAAAACGTTGATTGAATCGTCCGGTATTTCAGAGAATTCGGTAAAGCAAAATGATTTTGACATTAAGTGGATTAAACTTTTTTCATACAGGCAATTGTGGGGTTTGTTATCTGCTCGGTTCTTTATTGATTCGGGATGGTACTTTATCATTTTTTGGCTACCCAAATATTTGGCCGATACACGAGGGCTAGACATTAAAGAGATTGGTTACTATGCTTGGATACCTTATGCTTGTGCTGGTGGCGGAAGCTTAATCGGAGGATGGATTAGCAGTTACCTCATCAAAAGAAATATGTCGATCGATAAATCACGTAAGATTTCATTGGGCATTGCTGCTGCAATGATGCCTGGAGTATTATTCATTACAAGTGCTCCCCTGAGTTTGGCCATTGTGTTTTTTAGTATGGCCATGTTTGGGCATCAGTTCTTTTCCACCATGTTGCAAACTATTGGTACCGATTTGTTCCCCAATAAAGTCGTTGGTTCTGTTTCAGGGCTGGCAGGAAGTATTGGTTGTTTTGGTGCTATGTTTTTCGGTTTGTTGGCAGGTCATATTATCCAACAAGTCGGATATTTCCCAGTGTTTCTGATGATAGGGTTGATGCATCCGATAGGATTCTTGCTGATTTTGCTGATCATCAAGAAAATTAAAATGGTACAACCTTTAAAAACAGTTTAATCAAAAATTAGAGAATGAAAAATAATGAAATATGGATCGGTAACGATCATGGCGGCTACGAGTTGAAGGTAAAGGTGATGGAATACCTGCAAAAAAAAGGTATTGCTTGTAAAGATGCCGGTTGTGCTTCGCAAGATATTGTTCGATATCCATACTATGCCGCAACAGTTGCCGGGGCAGTTTCGAAAGGAACAATAAGTAGAGGGATTCTGATTTGTTCTACCGGAATAGGTATGAGCATAATTGCCAATAAATATAAAGGTGTTAGAGCATCGTTATGTACCAGCACTTACATGGGCAAGATGACACGCGCTCACAACAATTCAAATTTACTTTGTTTGGGTGGGAAAATAACCGGAGAAAACGAAGCCCTCGACATACTCGATGCGTGGCTAACCACCGAATATGAAAGTGGAAGGCACGATATTTCGCTTGGACTGATTGAGGAAGCCGAACAAGTAATCTGTAATCCCAAAGGGTGGAATCCGGAGGTGAAATAGAAAACAATGAATAGCAATTTAACGCATGGTTACGATGCTTGTAATTGCATGTTGAAAAAAATAATTGATAGCGGTAATCATTGTTGTTCGTAAAACAGACTGGCACTGGGTAGTTATAATTGGAAGTGGAGAAATTTCATCAAGAAGTAAGCCCGCTTTTATCCGCATTGAATTCGCTAAAGAACAAGAATCTAAATACAAATAATACATGATTTCTTTTGATCCAAATAAATTAATTAGAGAAACATCTGTCGGAATTTTGAACGAAAAAAATTTATCCATTAAGGCAGAAAAAATACAATGCTTTGCACAGCAATGCCGACTCGATACCTTCGATATGATTCATTTACGGGGTAATGGCCACTGGGGGGGCTCGGCATCGGTAGCCGATATTTTGGCCACATTTTATTTCCATGTGATGAACATCGATCCGGCCAACCCAAAATGGGACGATCGCGATAAGCTGATTTTGAGCAAAGGCCACGGAGCCCCAATGTTGTACCAGATTTTGGCGCATCGCGGCTATTTCGATGTGAAAGAGTTGGCAACTTTTCGTCAGTTAAACAGTCGCTTGCAGGGTCATCCATGTATGAATAAATTGCCCGGAATAGAAATGTCAACCGGAGCGCTCGGACATGGGCTTTCCATAGGGTTGGGAATGGCTTTAGCTGCACGAGTTCAGCAAAAGAAAAACTGGACGTTCGTTATTGTAGGCGATGGTTGCCTAAACGAAGGGCAAAGCTGGGAAGCAATTATGGCAGCCGCTAAATTCCGTCCCGAACGCTTGGTGTTTATGGTGGACTACAACAAGGTTCAACTCGACGGACCAAGCGACGAAATTATGCCTCTCGATCCGCTTCCCGAAAAATTCAAAGCATTCAACCTAAATGTGGCCGATAAAGTTTACGATGGACATTCGGTTACTGAAATTATGGAATCGTGGGAATGGATGCAGAAAAACCAGACCGCACCGATGGTTGTAATTTATAAAACCCACAAAGGCAAAGGTGTTTCGTTTATGGAAGACCAATCGAAATGGCACGGTGCGCCAATCGATCAAACATCGTGGACATTGGGGCGTGAAGAATTAGTATCAACATTAGAAAAATTAAAGGCATGAGCGAGATAAAGCAAATTTCAATGCGCCAGTCGTTTGGCGATAAACTTCTTGAACTGGCACCTTCAATGCCCGAACTAGTAGTGCTCGATGCCGATGTTTCGTCGAGTACCCAAACCATCCATTTCGGGAAAAAATACCCCGAACGTTTTTTCAACGTAGGTGTTGCCGAGGCTAATTTGGTCGACATAGCCGGAGGAATGGCTGCCTGTGGCTTACGCCCCGTAGCCAGTGCTTTTGCCATCTTCATTGCATTGAAAGCCACCGATCAAATTCGTAACAACATATGCTACAATAACCTTCCAGTGGTTCTGGTGGGAGGTTATGCAGGGCTTTCCGACTCGTTCGATGGAGCCAGCCATCAGTCTATAACCGATTTGGCCATTATGCAATCCATGCCAAATATGCGGGTTGTTGCACCTGCCGATGCACTCGAATTTTCAAGATTACTAGAAGAATCGCTAAAGTTGGATGGCCCTACTTATTTCAGGATATGTCGTAACGAAACTCCTGTTATTTCCGATCAATTTGATCCGGTTCCGTTTGGCAAAATTCAGGTTTTAAAAGAAGGTGTAGATATTACCTTGGCCGCTTGCGGAATCACTGTTCCGATAGCACTTGAAGCAGCGAAACAACTTGAAGCAAAGGGAATAGCTGCCGAGGTGCTGAATGTATCGTGTTTAAAACCACTTGATGCTGAAACAATAATCCAGTCGGTTGGTAAAACCGGTAGGGTAATTACCATCGAAGAACATAATGTAATTGGCGGACTAGGAAGTGCAGTTTCCGAATGCCTGATGCAAAACCATCCTGTAAAAATGGATATGATTGGCATACAAGATACTTTTACAGAAACTGGTCCTTACGATAAGCTGCTCGAAAAACATGGTATTTCGGTTGATAATATTATTGAGAAAGTAAATAAATCAACAATCTAATAAAAAAATAAAATTATGAAAAAGTACTTCTTATTAATCTTGACAGTTATTTGCTTGCTATTTGGCTCTTGCAAAACACTTTCCGATCAAAATACAGCGGAAAAGAACATGATAACCCTTCCTGCAGAGGAAGTAGTAGACAAAATTCGTGGCGGTATGTTCGGCATGATGATCGGCAACATGAATGGGTGGCCGTATGAGTTTAAATTTTACGATACGCATGGCGATGTTAAAGATTACGTTCCTTCTTTACCCAAGGGTGCCCAAACAGATGATGATACCGATTTTGAGTGGGTATACATCTATAATATGCAAAAAAATCGTACGGCTTTTCTGTCTTACGATATAATTAACAATTTCTGGAAAAACAGCATAAATCGGAATATTTGGTGTGCCAACCGCTATACCCGTTATATTATGGATTTGGGAATAAAAGCTCCAATGACAGGAAGTGTAGTGTTGAATCCATGGGCAGAATTTAATGTTTCAGGGCAATTTCTTTGTGAAGCGTATGGTTTGGTGGCACCTGCCATGCCGCAAACTGCTGCCAAAATAGGTTTGCATTATACCAAAGTGGCTATCGACCAAGAACCTGCACAAACAACACAACTTTTCACTAGCATGATTTCTACAGCTTTTGTGGAAAGCGATGTGAATAGAATACTGGATGCTGGTGTTGCGAGTATGGACTCAAAAAGTATTATAGTGCAAATTATTTCTGATGTAAGAAAATGGCACGCCTTAAACCCTGATAATCCCGCAGAAACGCATCGTTTGTTGCATGAGAAATATGCATTAAACCAGGGGGTTACCAGAAACAGAAATGGATCGGAACTGAACACTGCTGCCATCATAGCTGCATTCCTTTATGGTAATGGCGATTTTGCTGAAACTATCAGACATTCGATGAACTTTGGGTACGATGCCGACTGCAATGCCGCTACACTTGGCACATTGCTTGGCACTATGTACGGACACCGCAGAATAATGAACCAAGGTTGGAACATTGTGGACAGATACAAAAATACCAACCGGGAAAATATGCCAATGGACGAAACCATTATCAGTTTTTCGGACAGAATTATTGATATATTTGAAATGATAAACCAAGAAAATGGCGGAAGTAAATCGGTGGTTAACAACACGGTGGTATATAATATTCCCAGCGAAAAACCTGCTTCGGTAATTAGCTTGCTCACATTCGACGAAGAAAAGGCAAGACTTGTGAATGAAAACCAAAAAAGCATTGTTTCGGATTTACTTAATGGCGACAAACAAGCCAAAGCACGTGCTGCATACCTAGCCATTTCTCTGGATATGGCAAAAGATTTAAAGAAAAAATATCCAAAACAATGGAAGGCAGCTTGCTATGATTTGAGTGGCTATTGGAAAGTGATTGCTAATATTATCAATGGCGAAACATTTAATACTCACAACGCACTGAAAGCTAAATTTGTAGCCGAAGGTTTTATTCCACTGAAAGAACACCCTAAATACGAAGTGCTTTTTAATGATATGGAAATCTGGAAAGATCCTGAAACCTTGTACACTGCCCCAAATAAAAAATGATAAAACTTTCTATAGCCATTGCCGATAGCAATGCACTTCCCTCTGCTTTTGTGGTATTTAGGGGATTTGAAAAATTTATTCCTGTGGCAGCCTCAATGGGCTATAACGGAGTGGAGCTGGCGTTGAAAAGCGCTTCGGAAATAAATCCCAGAAGACTCGACCTTTTGCTCGCTGATACTGGGATAGAGGTTTCGTGTATTTCAACCGGACAGGTGTTTGCCGATACCGGCTTAATGTTTACTGATGCCGACCCGGTTCGCCGGAAAACGCTGGTAGCGATTTTCAAAGAAATGATTGATCTTGCTTCAGGATACGGACAACTGGTGAACATTGGCCGTGTGCGCGGAAGCATCACCTCCGGTGACAATGGCGATTCGCAGAAACGTTTTGTTGAAATGGCGCAGGAACTTTGTGTATATTCTGCTGCCAAAGGTGTTACGCTAATATTAGAACCGGTAAATCGTTATGAGATCAATTTCATCAATTCGCTCGAAGAAGGCGTTGAATTGCTCAATCAGGTGAATGAACCGAATTTTAAACTAATGCCCGATGTGTTTCACATGAACATTGAGGATCAAACGATTTCAGGAGAATTGAAAAAGTACATCGATCAGGTGGCATACATCCATCTGGCTGATTCTAATCGCCTTGCTCCCGGACAGGGGCACACCGATTTCGAAAGCATCTTTTCATCATTGAAGGAGGTGAATTACTCGGGCTGGTGTTCGGTAGAGATTTTACCCCGGCCCAACCCGATTACGGCTGCCCGTCAGGCAATAGATTTTTTGAAACCAATTATTGATGATTATAACAGATAGAATATGGATAATAGTAAACATACAGCCGTTCAATTATTGAAAGGCTTTAAAGGTGAAAATTATACATTCGGGTTAGGTGTTTTAGAGCAACTTGGCGAACAAGTTGCCACTCTTGGAAGCAAAGTTTTAGTGGTTGCCGATGGGATAGGCCAAGAATGGGCAAGCCCCGTTTTGCAAAAAATTGAAGATAACCTCAAATTGAACGGGATTATCGTTTTGGGTGATTTTGTTGCGGGTGCGCAGCCCAATGCCCCGCGCGAAGATGTTGTGCGCATAGCAGCCCTAATCGGTAAATTGCAGCCCAATGCAGTAATCTCGATTGGAGGTGGAAGTACCATTGACGCAACGAAGGCTGCCATTGCCTGGCATGGACTAGCCAAAACCTATCCCGACATGGACACCTATTTTGGAATGGGGCAAATTACAGAAATGCTTACTGCTCAAAACAAGAAACTGATTCCGCATTTTGCTGTAATGATGGCTGCCAGTTCTGCGGCACACCTTACAAAATATTCGAATATTACCGATATGAAAACCAATCAGAAAATGCTGATTGTTGATAATTCTGTGGTGCCAACCAAAGCTTTGTTCGATTATTCGGTTTCCGTTTCGCAACCGCATGCACTTACAATTGATGGAGCACTGGATGGTATATCTCATGCACTCGAGGTGTTGATGGGTATTTCCGACGAATTGCTCGAAAAAGCCATGCCTGTTTGCCTTACCGGAATCGAATTGATTGTTACCAACCTTAAAACAGTGGTGTCCGATCCGGAAAATAGGGAAGCGCGCGAAGCTATTGGACTAGGAACCGATTTGGGTGGTTATGCCATTATGATTGGAGGAACAAATGGTGCGCACTTAAACAGCTTTTCGATGACCGATATTCTTTCGCATGGTCGTGCTTGCGCTTTAATGAATCCCTATTACGTGGTGTTCTTTGCCCCGGCTATTGAAGAACGTTTGCGAAGAGTTGGAATGATATTTAAAAATGCAGGTTATATTTCAGTCGATTTAGAAAAATTGAAAGGGCGAGATTTAGGGTTGGCTTTGGCAAATGGAATGATTGCCCTTTCAAAAGAAATTGGGTTTCCTACAACGTTAAACGAAGTGCCCGGATTTACAGATGCTCATCTCATAAAATGCCTCGGTGCTGCAAAAAATCCAAAGCTCGAATCGAAATTAAAAAACATGCCTGTTCCGCTCGTTGCTTCTCAAATTGACGAATACATGGGTTCGGTGCTACATGCTGCCAAAGGTGGGGATATGAGCCTAATTAAGAATTTATAGATCAATAACAATGAATATACTCGTTGCTCCTAATAGCATGAAAGGCAGTTTGTCTGCCTTTCGTTTTGCCGATCTGGTTGAAAAGGCATTTCTCGAAGTGGACTCTAATTATTTTACAATTCGGAAATTTCCAGTGGCTGATGGGGGCGACGAAACCATGAATGTACTGATGAAAGCCCTCAAGCTGGAAGTTCAGGAAACATTGGTTTCCGATCCGCTAGGACGTCAGGTTTTAGCCCAATATGGATATGCAAACGGTGTGGCAGTTGTCGAAATGGCCAACGCTTCAGGAATGAAATTGTTGAAGCTAGAAGAGCTTAACCCGTTGAAAACGTCGAGTTATGGAACCGGACAGTTGATTTTGGATGCCATTGAAAAAGGAGCAAAAAAAATATTTGTAGGTATTGGCGGCAGCGCAACAGTAGATGGTGGTATGGGAATGCTCGAAGCGCTTGGAATTCAATTCTTCAGTAAAGAAGGGCAAGCACTTAAAGGCAATGGCAATAATACAGGTGAAATCCATCAAGTTGACAGTTCGAAATGTTTGGTTCCAAAAGGAATTGAAATGATTGTAATCAGCGATGTTGACAATCTGTTGCTGGGTTCTAATGGTGCAGCCCAAGTTTTTGGACCTCAAAAAGGAGCCACTCCAAAAATGGTTGAATTACTGGAGCGCAACTTATTGAATTATGCCAGTGTGATTCGGAAGCATACCGGAAAAGAAATAACAACACTGAAAGGTGGAGGTGCAGCCGGAGGTATTTCGGTGGCTTTTTCGGCTTTTCTGGATGCTGAAATTAGGGATGGCGCCGATTATATACTGGATGTTATCTCAATCGATGATTCCATCCAATGGGCCGACCTTGTGATTACCGGTGAAGGCATGATTGACGATCAAACATTGATGAACAAAGCACCTTTTGCAGTGGCTATGAGGGCTATGAAATTTCAGAAACCGATTATTGCATTGGCCGGAAGTGTTTCTTTAACAGATGAATCTCCTTTCGATGGCGTTTTCTCAATTATCAATAAACCCATGACATTAGAGGATGCAATAGAAAATGTAGACCTGTTTACTCATCATGCTTCAATAGAATTGGCCAAATTAATTTCAACTTTATCAAGAAAATAATTTTATGGAAAATAATTTTAATAAACGACATTCTCGTCGAGAATTACTCAAGGCATCTGCTCTCGGAACTATTGGTTTGATGTTGGCACCCTACATTGCAACTGCTGAAAAACTAAATTTATCGGTACCACTTCAGAAGCGCACTTTCGGACGTACGGGTTTTAAAGTTACCACTATGGGCTTGGGAGGACAAGCTTCGCTTCAATGGACTCCCGAAGGAATCGACCCTGTTGCTATCATTGTAAAGGCTTATGAAATGGGCATTAACTACTTCGATACCTCGAATGTGTATGGCACCAGTCAGGAATACTACGGAAAGGCATTCCGGGAACTTGGCCTCGTTCCCGACACTTCAAACTATGACAAAAAGAAGCGAGATGCTATTTTCCTTACATCAAAAACTCATTTGCGTTTTGCAAAAGGAGGAGACGGACGCACTGGAATTCGAAGTGTAACAAATGGTTCGCAAACATCAATGGCGTTAGACGATATCAAAAGATCATTGAGCTTGGTTTTTGGCGATGGAAAAGGTAATTATCCAAAAGGTGCTTATTTTGATATGTTCATGATTCATAACATTGGTTCAATTGGCGATATTGATGCAGTGTACGAAGGGTATGAAAATACCGACCCAAATGCTGAAACCATTGGCACTTTTGCACTTTTGCGCGATTATAAAAATGGCACAAATAGCACCGGCTTAAACCCCCAAAACGAGAAACTTTTTCGGCATATTGGTTTCTCTGGTCACAACGATCCGGTATTGATGATGGAAATGATACAGCGTGATTCTGAAAATCTTTTCGATGCGGTACTGCTCGTTTGTAATGCCAACGACAAACAATATGCAAATATGCAATACAATGTGATTCCGCTGGCTCAGGCAAAAAATATGGGTGTAATTGCCATGAAAGTTTTTTCGGATGGAGCAATGTACACCAATCAGGCTGTGTGGGGTGGTGGTAAATCGGGTACCGACCATGTTGTTCAGGAAGTTAGCGGCGAAGGGGTTCCTGCCAATTTGCTAATTCGCTATTCTCTTACCGTTCCGGGTATACATACCGCCATTATTGGTATTGGAAAAATTAACGACGATGCTGATAAATGCCAGATTATTTATAATTTGCAGGCTGCACAAGTAAAACCCAATGGATTGAGCGATACAGAAAGAGGCAAAATTGAATTGTTGGCTTCCAAAGTGAAGGATGGCAAAACCAACTTTTTTCAAAAAGGTTTTGTTGGTCTTACCGCACCACGTGATGCAAAAATTGCAGTAGATGACAAAAAAATCGCCATTACCTGGCACACATCTCTTGCTGGCGATGCGCCAATCGATCGGTATGAAATATGGCGCGATGGAGTTAAAATTGCCGAAATTCCATTCAAAGCTCAGATAACCAAAACTCCGTATCAATTTATAGACAAAGATACTAAAAACTCAACTAAAGAGTATATTGTTAAAACAGTGGATAAGAAACAAAAGGTTGCTCAGACAGAGACTTTGAGGATATAATTAATAATCAATAATGATATGAAGAACTCAAATCTACATTTCCGTATTAAAGTAGTGATAGTTTTATCTGTCGCTCTTTCTGGATCCGTTAATTTATTGGCAAAAAACAATGCCAATACTGTAGTAAAAGTATTGACTCGGGGAGCACAGTTATAACAGATGGATGGCGCGGGTGTAATACATTGTCCAATTCTACTACCTATAAGCATAAGCATGAGCAGAGGATAATATCTGGCAGTGGAGACAGGAGGCACATGAATTATTACCCCATGTACACATAGTTGATTCTCTTGTTAAACGATGGATTTACGGTACTCATCAAGGAAATGTCTCACCAAAGCATTTATCTTATTACTTAGATGAGTATGCTTTCCGATTTAATAGAAAACTATCAACATACAGAGGGAAATTATTCTATCGTCTTATACAACAGGCAGTATCAACTTTACCTATG
>JAQICA010000230.1 GCA_027858775.1 Salinivirgaceae bacterium
CGCCGTTTGGGTGGCGTAAAAAACAGGTTGGGAAATGACAATTGGAAATACCATTCTCAGTACCGATAGGTATCACGTTTGTTATTTCCCAGTTTTTTGATTCCAAATCGAAGTTTATCTTATATGCTGCCGATGTTGCTGCAACCCAAACTCCTATTGAATCGGCAGGGTAAAACGACCGAATTCCTTCTTTCAGCAACTCAATCGGACTGTTTTTACCGAATTCCATTGGCGAAATACGCCCACTGTTTTTATCGAAGAGAACTATTCCATTTGTGCTTGGGCATAGAAGTATGTTCATTTCAGGAATTTCAATCATCGAATTAAAAAACTTAAAGGGCAGATCATATGATTGATATCTGTTTGTAAATAAGTCACATTCAATCAATTGATTCTTAAATGCAAAGAAAGTTTTGCCCGATATTTTATCAATATGCACGGCATTAACCGATGCTTCTTTAAATGGAGATGAAGTGGGTAGCGTATGAAATTGTTTTTTGAAAGAGTTAATTTTTCCAATCCAACCAGGCCCATTTCCTACCCATAAAGTTTGGGTTCTGTCAATAAAAATTGCAGTTATTGTATAAAAATATGAGGTTGCACTTTCAACGTAACGGCACTCGGATGTAGCTGAAGGAAAAAATAGCAACCCGTTATTCGATGCTACAAATATCTCTCCACTGGAAGTAACTTGTATATCACTGAAGCTATCTACGCCAACACGGGCAATCAATGTGGTAAACTTTGCACTTTTAATGTTATACTCAACCAGGCCTTCATCGAATGTAGCGAGCCAAAGAATTCCGGGTTTAACTTCTTTGGCGCAAAATACATTGCACTTTTTGTACTTTGTTCCATTGCCAATATGTTTGATTTCTTTGCTAACCGGGTTGAAAAGGTGCACACCGCCGCCCCAGGTCGAGAGCCAGTATTTGCCATTCGTTGTTGGTGATATATGAAGAATTTTGTTGCTCTTTAGTTTTTTTGTTGGATTTTCTCCGGCTCGGAAGCTTCGAAATTTCCCGGTTGCAGGGTCAAAGAAATTCAAGCCACCTCCATCGGTGCCAATCCAAAGATTTCCCTTTCCGTCAGGAAAAATAGTGGATAGCTGATCGAAACTAATTGAGTTTGTATCTTTTTCGTTGTGTAAATACCGTGAAAATTTTCCGCTTTTCCGATGATAATAGTTCAAGCCTCCACCATTGGTGCCTATCCAAAGATTGCCCAGAGAGTCTTCGTTAATTGCTCGAACGAAATTGCATGATATGGTTGAGGTATCATTAGGATCGTGCCTAAATGCTTTCATTTCATTCCCATCGTAACGATATAGGCCCGACTCCTTGCCAATCCATATAAAACCAATTCGATCCTGAAAAATACAATTGACCCTTCCTATAAAATCTTTGGAGTCAGGAATTTCAACAGGAGTTATTATCTGATCTTGCGATAGCAAAGCCATTCTCAGCAATAAGAGGATGATTGTAGAAATTATCTTTACAGGTAAATTATTTAACATTTTAATATTAGTTATTAGTAGGCTGTTCAGAAAAGCTCCCTGTTTCAATATGTTATTTTCCTTTACAAATTAAAACAAAAAAAAACTCTCTGCCGAATTATTTTTCGACAGAGAGAAGTTCGTTTCTAAAAAGCTTATTATCCTATTTATTAATCACTACTATTTTTGATTTTGAATATTCCGAAGTTGTTACATTTACTATGTACGTGCCGGGCTTTAAGGTTTGTACATCAATTGCAATACGATTAGCACCTTCAATTTCAGTTATTTGTTTGATCGAAGAAACAACTCTTCCTTGCAGGTCAATAACATTAACGGTAACCTTTTCCGTAATTTTAGCCGATAACTGTATGTTTAATACATCGGTAGCAGGGTTGGGATACATTATCACCTCGTTTGACAATGCATCGCCCATAACTTCTGAAATAGCGTTAGTTCTTATATCTGCCCAAACCAACAATCAAAATATGTGATCCATTCATAAAATTTCTTTAAATGATTATTTCACTTTTTCAAGTTTTATGGCAAAGCCGCCGCCATTGGCCATTTCAATATCCATTGTCGACCCTTTGCGAATTGTTTTCGTAATTTTTTTATAGTCGCTTCCAATTCGGTTGGCATTCGCACCATCGATGAAAATGGTTGCAGCATATTCATCAGCATCCAAAAAGTCGAAAGTTAACTTCACCGATTTTTCTATCCAGTTGTTTAGTCCTGCAACATGCCAGTCGGCACCTTTGCGGCGTGCTATGACTGCAAAATCGCCAATTTTTCCATCGAGAGGGAGTGTCTCGTCCCAGACGTTTGGCATCGATGCCAAATAATTGAGAATTTCAGGCTCTTTTTCGTAAGCGGTAGGGGCATCTGCTAACATTTCGAAAGGCGCGTAAAACATTGTAAACATGGCCAATTGGTTGCATCGGGTTCCTTGTGTCATAGGGCGGTAGAAGCTTATTTTATAATCTTCTTTGTTGGCATTGTACAAACCGCCGGGAGTGTAATCCATCGGACCAGCTAACATCCTGGTAAATGGCAATATAACAGCTTGTTGCAGTAAATCTACATTTGAGAATTTTGACCATTCCAAACCTTGTACCGCTTCGAAGTTGATGATATTCGGATACGTTCTTTCCATGCCGGTAGGTTTAAATGCCGCGTGAAAATCGACAATCATTTTTCTTTTAGCTGCTTCGCTGGCAAGGCGTTCGTAAAAATTTACCACGGTTTGATCGTCGCGGTTCATAAAATCGACTTTTACCCCTTTAACTCCCCATTTCTGGAATTGATCCAATGCCTCTGTCATTTGCCTGTCGAGTGTATGCCATACGCACCAAAGAATAATTCCTACGTTCTTTTGTTTGGCATAATCAAAAAGATAGGGCATATCCAATTTGCCCGAAAGTTTGGTCGAGCCATCGGTTACAACAGAGCCATCGTTCACTTTCAGTAAATCGAACTGATCACTCCAACCCTCGTCCATCATGATGTATTCCAACTTATTCTCAGCAGCAAAATCAATGAAATACTTATATGTTTCGGTATTGAAACCCGATTTAAAATCGACCCCGGTCAGGTTATTGGCGTTCCACCAATCCCACGCTACTTTCCCGGGTTTTACCCACGAAACGTCTCCAATTTTATTGTCACTTGCCAATAAATATACAAGGTTATTGTATAGCAGGTCTTTATCGTTTTCGGCAATTACCATCAACCTCCAGGGGAAACTTCTTGTACCCTCTGTTTCGGCAATATAATCGGCATCTAAGGTCGAATTTCTGTTGAAATTGCTTTGTCCGCCCAACTCATCTTTGAGTACAAATTTAGGGTTGATATTCTGCAAAGTGTTATTGCCCTTGTAAGTAAAGTAATATCCCGGATAGTCTAACAAATCGGCTTCGGTGATGGCAATTTTCACTCCTTTGCTTTCGGCGACCAAAGGCAAGGCCGCCATCGATTTTGCAGGTATCGAAGATATTTTATTTGGAAGAAATTCTGCTTCGTATGAAAAGTTGAACGATTTTGTGAGTTGCAACCAGGCATCAATATCATTACTGAAGCAGTAATTTATTTGCTCTTCTTTAACTTTAATTTTCCCGGGTATCGATGTTACGAAACGATAAGCGACCCCATTGTTGAACGCGCGGAAAATAACCTGAAAATTATCCTTAAAACCGATGCTTACCTCATTGTACAAATCGTTATACGAGGCGGCCATCCCATACAACGGAACGACCTTCTGGTCTACACTGCGCTGGGAAACTTTTCCAACTTTATTGTTTATGCCCAATACCTTACCATCATTCAGGCTTAACGATAAAGGACTTGGCAACAATACCGTTTTCCCTTTAAAACTTACCCCATAGGTAATGGCGTTATCAACTTTGATCTCGACAACAATATTCTTATCGGGTGATGATAAATTGAAAGTCTTTTCTTTTGCATTTACAATAGAAACCAAGGCAAACAAAAGAAAACCAAGGCTTAATGTTCTTTTTAAGTTCATAATAATATATTTATAAAGGTTTATTTCTTAGTGTTTTAAAAGGTTTTTCAAATCTGCCACATAAACACACCTTGTTCCATTGTCGGTTCCGTTAAAAACCACGTACCTTCCTGTGCGATCCCAAGCTGGGTGGGCATCGACCCTAAATTCGAAATTTTTAATCGGGGGAAGGATGATCTCTGCGATGTATTGTTCAGTCTGAGATTCAACAATAATTAGTCTGATTGGCGTTTTGCTGTCGGGCAAAGGTATTTCTCCAGCGTAAGCATCGGTAACAATAAATGGCAATCCCGTAGAATGGAATGATGGATGCCGGAATCCTGCAGGGTATACAGTTTTCATCCGAACAAAACATTTAACTTGCTGAATATCTTTTGGATCGAAAATTCGATTATTGAATGAGATTTCAACCAGATGGAACTCACATGTGTTTTGTTCATCCGTGTTTGTGTTTTTAAGCAAACATGTTCGTTTCATATAGATACCATCGTACTTCACCGTAACAATTTCAATTCCGGTTTTGCCATCGACGTTGAGGTTCATCGAGAGGCATTCGCCATCGGGTGTCCTATTGATATGGCGTCCACCCTTGATCCACTGTTCGTTGGTTAAGGCTGTTTTAATTTCAGAACCATCGGGGCGCATGGTAACCACTACCCTTTGGCGTTGCCCATTTTGTTTTGGGAGCCAATCGATCACGGTTAGCAAACGTGTGCCCTGTGGATTCCATTTTACTTGAAAACAGTAGTACTCATAATCGTTAGGATTGGCAACCGCAATCGAAGGAATCGATTTTTCATAGATTTGGCAAATCGAAACAATCATTTTGCATTTACCGACAGCTACGTTGGTCACACAAATCCCGTTGTTATCAACCAATCCTTTGTTCCTCGAAGTATATTTATCGGGAACAACCACTCCGTAGCCCACCTGTGCATACCTCGATTTGGTCAGATTATGACTTGCCAACTGTTTCACATCGGGCGAAACCATGAAAACAGTACCACCCATGCGGACTGATTTGCCTGTTAAAGGGTTTAACTGCCCGGCAAACCCTTTCCACGTGGCGGTATCAAAATCGTTGAAATATAATTCTTTATCGGTTCTTACCCATTGAACGTTGACTCCCAACTGCATTTCCCAGCCGCGCGATAAGGCAACGACCCGCTCTTTTCTCGATTTGAGGACGACCAGAATAACCTCGCCAACAACGTCGGGTTTTGGCAAACGAGTTTCATCTGGGAAACGGAACAGTGTCACATATTTTCCAGAAGGACTGATGGACGATGTGTCGAAAAAGCGGTGAATCACCCCAACAGGAATGTTAGTATGAGAAGTAGTTTCATGTAGAAAATTATTTTTTACAAACGGCCATCCCTACTTTAGAGTCGGCCATTCCGTAGTACAATATCCACGTGTTGTTAAAATAAACAAGACTTTCGAGAAAGCATACATTGTTTACCTGACCGAGAGTTTCAGAACCAGAATCGGGCAAAAAGAAACTTTCCTTGCAACGATTTATAACACAGGTAGGATCGGTAGCATCAAATAATACCTGACCTCCGCAATAGGCATTGGCTGGAATGGTATTGTCGCCGTTCTTTCCGCTATTTGCACCGTTGTATATGAACAAGATACCTTTATCAGTAAGTAACGCCGGTGGCCCGGGTTCAACAAGGCCGCTATCAAAACGTCCCTGACGGGTAGTAATCGCTGTTCTGAAAGATTTACGGGTTTCGGGCAACGACACTTGCCACTTGCTGTTGCCAAGATATTTAAGTTTTTTCACCATTTGTTCGCTTCGTTCAAGTGGCACCCAATCGATTAGATTGTCGGAGGTAGCAATAAACACCTCAGATTCGCCAAAATACATCCAGTATTTGCCATTTACCTTAGCAGCCTTTAAGCGTCCATTCTGGAGGCTTGTTATAACTGATCCGGATTTAGACCAATAATCTTTTAGCTCGCCATTGTTTACTTTTCCAAAAACCATACCGTGTTTGTTCCAGTGATACAAATCAGTTGATGAAGCCACACACAGTCGGGCAATTTCACCATTAAAAACAGTGTAATACAAATAATACACTCCGTTTTCACCTTCTATAATCCGTGGGTCTTCGCAACCACCTTCCCATTCGTATACTTTCAATGAGTCGTTATCGGGATAAAGAACTGGCAGAGGATGTCTTTTAAAATGAACACCATCGGTACTTACAGCCAGTCCAATGCGAGAAGTTCCGGCGTAGGTTCCGATATTATCTTCGGCTCGATACAAGATGTAAACGTTTCCATCCTTTACAATTGCTGCAGGATTAAAAACATCTTTTTCTTCCCATTTAACCTTAGTGCCGCGTATAGGACACAGAAATTCGGTACTATCCAAAGCCGACAAAATCGGATTTACATCATTCCTTTTTTCAAATGGGCCTAGCATCCATTCTTCAGTTACATACTGGCGCTTACTCGTCTGTTGCGCTAATTTATCAATGGGTTTGCATGAGTTTAACAGAATAAGTAAAGAACCCAGCATTAATCCTAATAAGAATTTCATTTTTAAATTATTTAGTTTTTGAATAAAAGTTATACCGTAAATAATGAGAATAAAAAATGTCGTATTTTGTTGTTTGAATGCATTGTAATGATTGTATTTATCTCATAAATGAGATATGTAAGTAATTTATAGTTTACTATTTATTTTTGCCATTTATTACTGAATGTCAGCCCGACAACATAAATAAACTTTTCTTATTAGTTAGTGGGCTGTAAAGAAAAGCTCCCTGATTCAATATGTTATTTCCCTCTACAAATTAAAACAAAAAAAAACTCTCTGCCGAGTTATTTTTCGACAGAAAGAAGTTGATTTACATACCCACTAAATTTTTTATGTGTTTTATTTACTATCAATTTTTGTATTTTCAGTTTATTGTCAATTATCATAGTTGTTAAATTTTCATAAGTTCTTTAAAGGTTTCTTTGTTCATTATAATGTGGCATGATGCAAAAAGTAACATCTGTTCCTTCACAATTAGTGCCCGTTTCGTACCATGTATGACCAACCTACTTTTGATTTTCAGAATTCATTATTAAATAATGTCAGACTTCATTGAATTCCCGAATGCTCTTAACCCAACTTGCAAATAAGCATTCATAAAAGTCACAAATACTGCATATTGCGATTTTCTTTTTTACATTTGGGTCATTACTTTTGTTTTCCTGACATATGGTCTAGTTTTAAAATTCAAA
>JAQICA010000253.1 GCA_027858775.1 Salinivirgaceae bacterium
CAAAGACTTCCGCGATTATGATGAGATAAAACCAAAGCGAAAAGATTTTCAAAAGCTGGTTGATGTTGCCATGCCGATGCAGTTTTGGGCGGTTACTTATAGCGATAAAACAGGACTTAAATATTATTTCAAACCATCGCAGGCGTTTCAGTTCTTGCGAGCCAACGGATTTTGGAAAATCGAAAATCGCAATATCAAGGAGGGGTGGGAGTTCATACAAATAAATGGTAACGTTGTAACCCCTATCAACAGCGATGAAATTAAAGGTTTCATTTTTCAATTTTGTGAAGATCGATTCCTGCCCATCGACCTCCGCGATATGCTGCATTCAACTACAAAATTATCAGATAGCAGTCTGTCCGGATTAAAGCAAATCGATATCGATTTTACCGATTTTGACGAGCACAGTCAGTACATATTTTTTAAGAACAAAACGCTTAGTGTTACCGGCAACGAAGTACGCGCCTATAATGCAGGTGAGGTTGAAAAATATGTATGGCAGGAAGAAGTGATTGACCACAATTTTAAGTTTTCCGATAAATCGCCCTTCACCATTACCCGTAATAAAACTACAGGTTTGTACGATATCGATATACTAAGCACCGAATCAAAATTCTTTTCGTTTCTGATCAATTCAAGCCGGGTGTTTTGGCGCGATGAACTGGAAGTTCGCATGAATGGCATGAGCGAAAAAGAACAGGCCGAATATCGCAGCAAACACAAGTTTGATATTGCAGGCCCTAAGCTCAAGGAAGAAGAAATTGAAATACAGAAACAGCACCTTAATAATAAGATCTTCACAATTGGTTACTTGCTGCATCGTTATAAAGATGAAAGTAAACCCTGGGCGGTATGGGCTACCGATAACCGCATTGGTGAGGATGAAACCGAAAGTAACGGACGGTCAGGAAAATCATTTTGTTTTAAAACAATACGGCTGTTTATGAAAGCCGTTACCCTTCCCGGGCGAAACCCAAAATTAACGGACAACCCTCACATTTACGATCGTGTTACCGAACACACCGATTTAATTATTGTTGATGATTCAGATCAGTACCTGAGCTTTAAGTTTTTCTTCGATAGTATTACCGGCGAACTTATTGTGAATCCGAAAAACAACCAGAGTTATGAAATCCCGTTTGAGCATTCACCAAAATTTGTATTTACATCCAATTTCGTGCTAAAGAATATCGATTCCAGCACCGAGGCACGATTGTTATACAATGTTTTCTCCGATTATTATCACGAAAAAGGCGAAGGAGATTATTACAAAGAAACCCGCAAGGTTAGCGATGATTTTAAAAAGAACCTGTTTAAGGCAGATTATACCGAAACTGAATGGAATGCCGATTTTAATTTTTTCGCTTATTGCCTGCAATTTTATTTGTCGGTGCCAGGCAACCAAAAATTGAATGCGCCAATGGGCAATGTAACACAACGTCAGTTACTCACAACAATGGGTCAACAGTTTAAAGAATGGGCTGACGTTTATCTCGAACCCGATGAGTTTGTGGTTCGTTATTCAGCACTAAAACAATTTGAAGAAAGTAGCAAGCTGCGCGGATGGACAACCAACAAGTTTACAAAAGCCTGCCGGGCATGGTGCCAGTTTTACGGTTACGAGTATAATCCGAAAGCATTCCAGAACGGTCAGGGGCGCATTGTACGTAAAGTAGATGGAACAGCCCACGATATGATTTATGTGCAAACGAAACCTATCGATCCTGAGCAATTGAGCGATGAGAATTTACCAGACACTGACGGAAACCCCGATGATCTACCATTCTGATGGAAACACTGCACGAACAAATGGAAACGATAATATCGAAGATCAGGGCGCACGAACAGCGCTTTGATGGCTTCGATAAGCTGTATGGCTATATCAACAAAGTGTATGGCTTCCTTGAGAAGTTGCCAGCTGGGAAAACGTTCACAGTAGCAAAGCTGGCCATAAATGAGAACATCGCCCTGTTTACCGAAATAGTAAAGCTTTACATCTGCGAAACCAACAAACCAATAACATTCATACGCGATGATTATAAACAATTCAGAAAGCAACCATGAGACATGGATCACCTGCCCGGTATGCGGACACATTTTTGATGCTCGCGAGTGGTTAGGTTTTATCTACCCCAATTGTGGGTATAACACCAACAAAGATGAACATTACACAACTCTGCAAAGAAATACGAGAACTTGAAGCCCGGTTGCAAAACCTTAGCATTTCAGATACAATAATGATAAGAAAAGAAATAGAATACGAGCTGGGGGAGCGCTATAACAAGCTAATGAGCTGGGCGGATATTAACGACGTTGAAGAGATCCAAAACGGATTTCTTCATATTAGAAAGAAAATTAAGATGTGACGCGTTGGATTTTAAAAAAAACTAAAGACATGATTAAGGAATTAACAGAAAATGAAAAAAAGATAATTAAAGCACTAAATAGGCTTGATAAATTGTGGGCTGAATATGGTGAAGGGCTGTGGTTGTTTAATGGCAATAGTTTAAGAAAGGGAAATGGTTCTATTGATTACGAAATTGCCTTCTTCCCTAATATTGGCGAAGGGGGAGGTGATGGTGGTGACAGTTTTTAATTGTTTTATAACGGCTCTAATAAGAATAGTAGCCGATTTACAGCACAATGATTGATTGAAATACAAATATTGTAAACTTAATAATAGCTTAATACAAAGCACCTTAGCAGGCTATTATTTTTATTTATTGTTAGGGTGCGTTATTATTATGAGAGGAAATAAAGACGTAACGCCAAAATATGCACGAGGCTCAAAAGTAGCAGTATGTAAAGAAATGCCTGCAAGTATGTCACATTTTGAGAGTGGATTTAATGCAATAGTTGAATATACTTACGCTCAAAAATATGGTGGTGATAATATTGATAGTTACTCACTTATTGTGCTGAACGATAAAGATGAGCCGATTAATAGCATTTCTTGGTATTATGAAAATCAACTTACATTAATTTCCGATGATATATCTAAAGGTAAAGAGATAATTGAAAAGTATGAGTTTGGATAATGCACCCTAACTATTATATATCACAAAAACCAATTAAACCATTAATAATGAACAAAAAAGGATTATCAACTCAGAGAAATTTCGAGAAAATTCTCTGTAAAAAAGAATATGCTAAAAATACAATAAGCATATACCTGCATTATGTAGCCGAGTTTATCGATTATCACGATAAAACACCTACCGATTTAACAAAGCGCGATCTGGTTAACTATCTTATGAATTATAAGTACTCATCCATTTCGCAGCAAAACCAGGTAATTAGCGCTTTGAAGAAATATTATTCTTACATATTGAAAATAAAACGGCTCGACGATATTGCCTTAGAGCGCCCCAGGGGCGAACGAAAACTTCCCCGGGTAATCGACCACGATCATATCATTAGACAGATAAGTAAAATTTCAAACATCAAGCACAAAGCAATAATAATGCTTGCCTACTCTGTAGGCTTGCGGGTGGGTGAGATTATTAATTTAGAAATTACTCATATAGATTCAGGTCGAATGGTAATAAACATTCTAAACGCAAAAGGACGCAAAGACAGAGTTCTTCCATTAAGCGAAAACGTGTTGGAAGTATTGCGAAAATATTACCATAAAGAAAAACCTTTTAAATACCTGTTTAACGGGCAAGGCAAGCTGCAGTATTCTTCTACTTCATGCAACAACATAGTTAAAAAGTACCTGGGCGAAAACTACCATTTTCATTTATTACGGCACAGTTGCTTCACACACTTGCTTGAAAGCGGTACCGACCTAAGATTAATACAAACCATTGCCGGTCACAAATCATCTAAAACAACCGAGATATACACCCATGTAAGCCGGTCAATGCTTCAAAACATACCGTTGCCGGTTTAAAAGCTATATACACACTACATTCAATCCCGGGTACTATTCAGTATTCGGGATTTTTTATTGCCCTTTTCCTCCCCGCTCCCCTCCTGGTTGAATTTTCGCAACTCTGCAACCTTTTTCGTTTTTTGGCTGCTCTCCTTTTCTCCTTTTTATTCTAATCTTCAAATAACTCTAAAAAAGTGTAACTATGTAACAAACTCCAAAAAGTAAAGAGTATTAATGAGTTAAGAGGTTACATTTTTATTTTTCAATTTTTTACGGTTACAAAAAAAACGTAACCTCAAGCCATAAACAATGCCGGTTACAAAAGTTACATTTTAATATGCACCATGGTTACAAAGCATTTGTAACCATACATGTATCAAAATATCAGCCAGTTAACGCCTCAAAAAACCACGGTTACGGGGTTACAGTTTTTTCGACGTAAAACTATATCACACAAAAAAAAAGGAAGTTTGAAACACACACCAGAGAAAGTTTTGTTTTGATAATTCACATTTGTAACATTATATGTATCTTTATAGGGTAAAAACCTGATACATTTATGAATTTGAACTTTGAAACAAAACCAAAAGTAAAAATTTGTCTTATACCGGTTCTTGAAGCTTATTGCCGGTATGTGTTTGAAACCCCACCTGATCAGGATGTGATTGTGCTAAACCAGCGACGTGATATAGGTCTGTTTATTCCGTCACACATTCAGATTTCAGAGTTGCCGGTTCACCGGCCTTTTCATCCTAACCAGGTTACCTTTATTTTACCGGTAACAAAAAGCAACCATTACGCGCTCAAGTACCGGTTCTTTCACGTGAGCACCTGGGCAGAGGAAAAGATTCAGAATTTCATCGAAGCAGAGTTCAAACAATGGGTCAGACTTAAGTTTGAGTATGGCTATGAGAAAAAGCTGAGCCAGGAAGAAATTATCGATGCCATTTTGCGGGGCCTCAATGTTCGTAATTCAGCCGTTAATTTTGATACAATAAAGAAAATTGACTACCGGAACAGGCGCCTTAAAGAGCGAAAACGGTTTGAAATGCTTTTAAATAATTAATTATCAGTAAATTAAAAAATATTTCAGAGAAAATGCACAAAATCAGCGCATTAACTCCGAATAAAATAAAACAAAATGCAAAACTCAGGGGTCATAATCAAAATTGAATACAAGTACACCGAGGCCGATAGTTTCAATGAAATACAATTCACACCTCGAAGTGCTAAGCTTAATCAGGATGCTAAAAAAACCGGTGCCGGTGTGTTGCACACTACTAAAGTGCCATTTAAAATTGCAAAAAATGAAAAAGCAACAAAAGAACCAATTTCAACTTTGCTAAACAGGAAAGCGATATACCGTGTAACCGATGGTAATTACACTACTTACACGCTTGGTGATGATGAAATAAAAGCCCGTTTAAACTACAGTTTAGAACTTGGAGGTTCGCCCGGATCATTTAATGGCCGTGAGGTTGAAATCACATGGCAAAGTACCAACGGCGCAATTATCGACTAATAATTACAGTCCTTTTCAAAGCCCCTTTATTGACTTAAAGTTGTAGTGTACATCATTACAACTTTTTTTAATGGCAAAAAAACCTACAAAATATTACGACATCGTTCAGAATAAAGCCGAAAAAACGGCCGAGATTCTGATTTATGGCGTAATTGGCGACAGCTGGTTTGAAGAAAGCACAACTGCACGGCAGTTTGTAGCCGACTTTCGCAAGCTGGAAAAAGAAAACGACCGTATAAATATACGGCTCAATTCTCCGGGCGGTTCCGTGTTCGATGGACTCGCGATCTACAATGCAATTTCGGCATCTGAAAAAGAAGTACACACATTTAACGATGGTGTATGTGCCAGTATGGCTGCTGTTTTATTGCTTTCTGTAGATAGCGAAAATGTGCATCCGGCTAACAACAGTTTACTGATGTTGCATTCACCCAGTACCGGCGCGTGGGGAAACCGTAAGGATATTGAAAATGCATTGAACGTACTTGACAAAGTTCAGAAAGTGCTTATCACTTCAATTTGCGACAAAACAGGATTGGAAGAATCGGATATCGAAAAGAATTATTTCGATTACAAAGATCATTGGCTTACTGCTGAAGAGGCAAAAGAGGCTGGCTTGTATGCAAACGTTGAAGACACGGAAGCTGAAAATATACCTGATAATGTTTCAGGTATGAAATTTAGCGACCTGGTAAAATTGTTCGAACCATCCGATTCGCTTTTCCCGGATTGGGTAAATCGCATTGCGCCAACAAAACCCGACAACTCAAATTTTATCGATATGGACATCAAACTACTACGCGACGCCTACGGGCTCGATGAAGAAAAGTATCCAAAGCCTGAGGATGTTCTGAATTACGTCAAAAAACGTGAACAAGAATACAAGGACTTGGATAGCGCCAAAACAACGGCAGAAAACGACCTCGCTACAGCAACCCAAACCATTACGGATAAGGATGCTGAAATAGCCGAACTGAAAAAAGATCCGGGAGCTGATCCCGCGAATGTTGACACCGACACCGATCCTAAAGGTGGCGACCCTAAAGAGCCAAAGCCTGCCGAGGATTTCTTCGGAGCCATGGCCGATTGCATGAAAGTTTTAAACCCCGAAAAATAAAATTTTATGTCTATTGATATTGCTCAAGCATTAATTGATGCCGGAACAAAGTATAAAAAGGAACTGCTGGCAATGCCGGTGGCTGCTTTGCAGGAAGTGTTCCCGTTTATAACACTTCAAACCGGCTTACAGGGTAAAATTGTTGGTGGCGTGCTTACCACCGATGCGCAATTACGCCCATACCGCACTGATAAAGGTGCAAGTGATAACACCAAAATCGTTCCGTTCGAGTGGGAAACATTCCTTGGCGATGTGGTAAAAGAGTTCGATCCGAATGCTTTACTTGGTAGTTTATATACCGAGAAAACCAGCAAGAAACCAACCGAAGTTGAAATTGCGAAGCGTGTGGCTCAGGAGATGGCTAAAAAAGTTGGCGAAGCACTGTACAACGAACTGTTTACATCTGTGCGTAATTCCGATGGCGATTACACCAGCGATTTGTTTAATGGTTATGGAACCATTATTGCCGCACAAGTGGCCGCTGCTAACATTGCAGCTGCTGAAGGGAACTATGTTGACAATACTACACTTCATATTACATCTGATAATGTGGGTGATGTGTTAAAAGCTTCGTGGCGTGGTTTAAGTCCGCTTCTGAAAAAGCAGAAAGTTTACTACTACATACAAACCACCGTACTCGAAATGTACGAAGACTGGTTTCAGGTTGAATATGGACATGCTCCATGGAATGGTGGTTTTGAGCAAAAAACACTAATTGGCTCAAACGGTAAATGTACCCTTGTGCCTTTCGATAACATGGAAGGTGTACCATACATTTTCATATCCATTAAGGATAATGTGAAAATGGGTGTTGACCAGATGAGCGATGCCGAAACTGTTGAAATACGCAGGTGCGACAATCCTAAGCTGGTTCAGTTTTTCATGAAAGCTTACTTTGGTGTAGGCTTCGAAACTTTCGACAAGCGTTATTTCAAAGCGATGAAAGTTTCTATCGACCCGATTACCGACTTTGCCAATAGTGCCGTGGCTGGTACCACTGCAACATTTACATGGACTGCCGCTGAAGGAGCAACTGCTCTTAAAGTACAGGTTAGTGAAGATGGAGAAACATGGGCTGATGCTACTCATGCAGCAATTGCTGTAGATGCTGAAACTATTCAGGTTACCGGATTAACTGCCGAAACTGAATATCAATTCCGTTTGTACGTTGAAGATGGCGCCAACAACGGAGTTTCGAATATCGTAACTGTTACTACAACCGTGTAAAATATAAGTTATGCCAGGAATTTTTGAAGATATGAATTGGCCGGATGGGAAAGTAAATCCCTCCGGCATTGCAACCGAACTATTCTATATACCGAAATCGGATATAGAAACTTTTCCTGAAGTATCGGCAGTACCGGCCACAGCTGGTGAGAATGTTTCACTTTCGGGCGATTTCGTTCTGAAAACAGGTAAAACATTCTATCGCCTTCATTCTACCCAGGGGAAAGGAAAAGTGACGTTTGAAAAAACAGGTGAGAAAGAATGTGCCATGGTTTTAAACAAAGGTACATTCAAGTTTCCAGATGTTGACGATGCTGCAAAAAACCTTGCAAAAGGTACCATTAACAGTAGTGTTGTGTTTGTTGCAAAATTGCCGCATCAGTCAGAAAAGCGCTATGTGGTACTTGGACACATCGATTACGACAGCGAGGTAAAAGTTAACGGCGATTCTGGCGATGCTCCCGGAAGCGACAAGGGAATTACCGTAGAGGTTGAAGTCCCGGACTTTACGCCGCTGCCAAATTATACCGGGTTATTAGAATTGAGTGGTGGTTCGCTCGATTGCTCAACCGGTGTATTTACACCAACAGTGTAATTTTTGTTCTTTTTCCAATATGCTATAAATCCCGGCTCGGTGAATTCCGGGTCGGGGTTTTTAATTAAAAAAAATTTATATGAAAAAAGATAATACAGTACAATTCAGGGATGACATACAGCAGTGGCTGAAAACTCCCGATCACGATTTTGACGAAGGCTTTGTTTTGTTTGCAAGATTTTCGCACAATCGTGCGCTGGCTATGCAATTAGCCCGGAAGCGAATTATGAGTAAGTTGGAGTACGAATTGACAAAAATTGTCAAGCGTCCAACAATTATCGAACGTTCGGTTTTCCCAATCGGCACTATTCAGAAAGCCGTATTGAAGGCAAAGCCCAAAACGCCACAATCACCAGAACCAACCGGCACCGAAAAAACCATGAATGATGCCGGTAAAAAACTGGCAGGTTACGATGACAAAATTAACCCCGATGAGCTTCCGGAAGAACTCAAAAAGTTGTGGGATGAAAACCGTGAATCGTACAAGCGTATGCGGGCACTTCATGAACAGATGAAGTTGGCAAAAACCGATGACGAACGTTCACAACTGCGCTCAAGCATCGTTTTCCTCGATGATGAAATTTCAGAAAACTGGAAAATTATTGATGCATGGAAAGCCGGTAAAAAACCGGAAGTAAAAAAGGAGACTGAAACTAAAGCTCCTAAAGATCCGGCAAGCACGGCACGAACTTATGTTTCACGCAACCTGCCAAAAGCTTTGAAAGAAACCGACAAAGCCAAAAAGGATAAGAAGGTTAAAGAGTTAAAACAACGTGTAAAAATACTGCAGGAGCACGGGCACGAATTCAAAGCAGAAACAAACGAAAGTTTAAAGAAGCTTGGAATTATCGAGTAACATAACCGTAAAGCTTTCGCAAGATATCCAAAGCCATAATGTGTTTGATATTTTGCTTGAGAAATGCAAAAGAGCTGATAAAATGATTATCGGCTCTTTTGCCATGAACGAAGCTTATGTGAGGAGGATCATTCGCAACCGTGAGAGAATCTCTTCAATTGAAGTGTTTCTCGATTTTACGGTAGCCAGCCGCAACCCTGCCAATACCATTTATGTGTCGGCCAATGTAGATGGCCTTTTTCTAACCAACAACCACGCTAAATTTATCTATTGTAAAGGCGAAAAGGAAATTTTGGCCGTGATGAGCAATAACGCAACCAATAATCACCGATTCGAGTTTCAGGTGTTTATCCAGGATCCGGAGGCCATTGCCGAATTTCTTTTGCAGTATGAAAAATTGAAAGCCGAAAGCTTAAAGTACAACGATGAATCTTACAGCAGAACAATACAAAGAGATTGAAGAATATGCAGGGCTTTTCTTCAGTATCGATGACATTGCAGTACTTATAGGCTGCAATGCTACCGAATTGAGGCGAGAGATACGCAACAGAAACACCGAAGCATACCGGTACTATCAAAAGGGAAAACTTGACACGCTGGTCAAGATCAGGAAGCAAACGAAGCTGTTTGCCGAAAAAGGTAGTCCACAGGCCGAGGCATTTATGAAACACTATCACGAAAAGATGGAAGGTGATGAGTAGAGGAAGAAAAAATCCGATTGATAAATTCAGGGCGGTTCTGTTCGAAAAAGCAGAAGAAAAAACGTTAACGACTAACGAATACCAGCAACTGGTACGTTATCGTGATGCTTTTACGCAATCGCTCGAAGATCCTTTCATCAGCGATACTGAAATGCGCGACTACCTGATGTTTACTTATCGCATAAGTGAAAGTCAGGCTTACCGTGATTTAGCCAATATTCGCATTCTGTTAGGTAACGTGAAAAATGCCGGTAAAGAGTGGATCCGGTACATGGTTGTTGAAGGTTTGAAAAAGCAATACAGAGATGCTGACAATGCCGGGCGGATTAAAGAGGCCATTATGGCTCTGAAAGAACTGGCAAAATACAACCGACTTGATAAAGAAGATTCGATCGATTTTGATTGGGATAAAATAATACCTGTTGATTGGGAAGCAGTAACCGATGTAACCGTGCTGGGCGGTAAACCGGTTGAAAATCTCGAAAAAGAGATTAATGAGCTGTATAAGAAGTACCGCGATGATATTGAGGTAGAAGATATCGAGTACAAGGAGGTGACGGAAGATGAATGATAAGAAGAAAATCTACTTCAATAAACCTCAAATAGAGGTGATGAATACAGCGGCACATACAACTGTTATTGTTGGCGGTAGGCGACTCGGAAAAACTCACGGCATTGGTGCTCCATGGATAGTACGAAACACCCAGCAGATGCCTGGCAGTGCTCAGGGGGTTGTTGGATCGAGCTTTCAGCAGATACTTACCCGAACTTTGCCAGGCACATTGAAAGCCCTGGAAGATATGGGCTATTACCGCGACATTCATTATCGAATTGGTACCAAACCAGTAAAAAATTGGATTGATAAAATGGTACGGCCACCGGTAAGCTTCGATCACATTGTTTCGTGGTATAATGGCACTTACTGGCCGCTTATTTCTCAGGATATTCCCGGAAGTTCCAACTCACTAACGTTGCAGGGTATCTTTGGCGACGAAGCAAAGTTTCTGAACTTCGACAAACTGAAGGATGAAACCTTTCCGGCGAATGGTGGTTTTAAAGGACCATGGCGAAACTGCCCCTGGTTAAATTCAATGCTGTTCATTAGCGATATGCCGACTACCAAAAAAGGCAGTTGGTTTCTGAATTATCGCGAAAAGATGGATAAGGAGTTGATTGATAACATTCATAAGCTTGTGATCAAGATTGATGCACTCCGCAAACAAAAGCCCAATACTTACACAAAGAAAAAGCTGTATGAATACCGGCTTCGATTAGCCCAGTTTTGACGTATTGCAGTTTATTACCGAGACATATCGACGATCGAAAATATTGAGTTGCTTGGGAAAAAGTATATCAGTGATATGAAGCGGGATCTTCCGCCACTGGTATTCCAAACTTCAATATTATGCATGCGACCTGGTAAGTTGAAAGATGGCTTTTATCCATCGCTTTCAGAAAAGGCACACTTTTACCAGGCATTCGACAACAGTTACCTGCAAAGCCTCGATTATAACCTCGACAAAGCACAGGAAGCCAAATGCAGGCAGGATGGCGACCTCGACAACAAGAAGCCCATCTGTGTAGCTTTCGACTATAATAAGGATATAAACTGGCTTGTGGCGGGTCAACACCGGGGAGCAAAAGCCATGGTTTTAAAATCGTTTTATGTGAAGTACCAGCGAAAGCTCCGCGAATTGGTTGATGATTTCTGTGATTATTACCAGTACCATGGTACGCACGAAGTTGTTTTTTATTACGACAACACTGCCCTGGGCAGTAACTACGCTGTAAGCGATGAAGACTTTGCAAATGTCATCATGTCGCAATTTAAAAATAACGGTTGGCGGATGTTCTCAGTGTACATGGGGCAGCAATTGAAACAGCACGAAAAATATACCATTATTGATCAGTCGTTAAAGGGGCAAAAGTACCTGATGCCAATGATTAATGAACCTAACAATGAAGCATTGAAGCTCGGTTTGCAACATGCCGGTGCTCGAATAGGTCCGCGCGGCTGGACAAAAGATAAGACAGACGAAAAAGGGCAGGAGACAGAAGAAAACCTTCTGGAACATCGCACCGATGGTACCGATGCATTTGATACGCTAATGATAGGGATGTTTCTATATCCTTTCAGAGGTGGTGGCGCTGCTGTTGGTGGTGCTGGGTTTTTTGGGTAGAAAAAGCCCGAGGCCGAAACCTACCGATATAATACTATACTGCAAGCAAAAACAAGTAAAAAATTACTATATTTTAAAATTATTGCAAAGTTGATTAGTAAGCTTTTCAATAACAGTCATTTAGAAGGGGTTTATTTTTGGGAAGGCAAATGAGTGTGTTGAAAATTATTGAATTGTATGAGTTTGCAACCGATAATCGGTTTATTTTTTGTCGAGAAAAATCGGCTGTATGCAGCCGGCAAACGGAATTCCTTATTGTGCGCGCCGGGGTACAGGCATAAGCCACCCCTTTGCGGTTGATTGGTTCAATCTATAAACCTCCTGTTTGCTTTCAGATTATGGCACATTCTCAAAGAAAAGGAAAAGAAAACTAAGCCTTGAAGGTTGCAACCAGTGTTTTATTATTATATAATATCGTCTATTGGTTCAAGTTGCCGGGGTTGCATTGCTGCCGATTTTGGGCGGTTTGCTTTTTCCCTGTGTTCTTTCATTTGTTCGGCTGTTACTACTTGTGTATTTGCAAAAAGATAACAGATCGGCCAGTATTTGTATTCTTCGGATTCTTCGCTTTCGTCGGTGGTTTGCTCTGCTTTTCGGGGCTGTCCCCAAATAACAAAAGCCTTTTCACCTTTGCGAACGGTTGCGCCTTCTTCTTTCCACTGGCGGAACGTTTTAAACTCGTTAATATCGGGATTTTCGTCTATATACATTTCTTTTAATCCCTCGTTAACGCTTTCAACCTTACCAACTTCAATCAATTGGCGCATAACAACTGAAAGGGCAATTAGTTGTTTTCTTTTCTCTATATATTGTTCTTTTCTTTTCGTTTTCATAACTTTGTGATGTTTAAGAATTATTAATGAATAACATTTTATTAAAAATTGAGAGCGGGGGCGGTCACCCCCGTTCTTTTTAGGCTTCAATTTCTTTTCTTAATTTGCCTTCTTTATCCTCAATTCTCTTAATAATGAAGGTTAGCACATCCCCAATAATATCAGGGTTTTTAATAGAAAAAATATCCTCGTTCCTGTAGCCTGCATTATTGTCTTTGATGTAGATTTTATAACGATCATTGATAAAATCGTTTTCCGCTGCTATTTCAGACAAGTTTTCAAGGTGTTTATTTAACTCCTCTTTGTTGTCTGTCAGTGTGGTAAGCTTTCGGATTAGCTCTTTTTTGTGGTTGAAGTACTGGATTTTTGTTTCGAGGTCTGCAGGAATTGCGGAAAGCTGTTTTTTTAATTCCTCGTTTTCTTTTTGTAGTTGATCTAACGATTTTTTTTCGTTGTTTTTGGCTGCTTCCTCTTTTTTTGCACCCTGGGCATTAGTTGCCCCTTTAGCAACCTGTAAGGTGCTTTTGTTCTTTTCTGTCATCGTTTAAGAATTTTAATGTTTAACAATAAAAAATATAATGGGGTCGGTCATCCCCTTAAAACGTTACACTAATATACAAAAATCCAAACAATTAAACAAACGTAAAACACAGTAAAACAAGATGTTATATATAATTGTCTTCGTGTTTGCGTGTTGGTTATTATCTAATCAACTAAAAAAAATATTTTAAGTAAAAAGTGTTTGGGGTTTGTAATCGGTGCTTATGTCGCAATTCTCGCATAAAAAAAAAGCTAAGCAGCTGGAAACCAAAAAAAAAGGTT
>JAQICA010000003.1 GCA_027858775.1 Salinivirgaceae bacterium
CAACTACTACTATTTATGTGCAATTTGCACCGGGAGCTGAACAAGCTTATTCAGACGACATTGTTCATACCAGCACTGGCGCAACACAGATAGATGTAGCCGTCAGCGGTAATGGAGTCCCCGTAGGAACTCCAATTATTACGAAAATTGGTGGTGATATGAATTTTGGTGATATCATTATTGATAATACATCAAGCCCACAGCAATATTCAATATCGGGTATAAACTTAAGTGATGATATTGTTATTACTTCACCAAGTGGTTTCGAAATATCCTTGGATAATTCAGACTATTCAGTTAATCCAATTGCATTAATTCAAACGGGCGGAGATGTTGCAAATACTACAATTTACACAAGATTTGCTCCAACAGCATCTGTTTCTTATTCCGAAAACATTACTCACGTAAGTTCAGGAGCTACAACTGTTACTGTTTCAGTGTCCGGAAATGGTATTTGTGACAATTTAATTGTTTCAAATCCTGGAAATAGCACGAACTGTATAGGTGAAACCGTGAACTTTACAGTAACAGCAACTGGAACAGGATTGTTATCCTATGTGTGGAAAAAGGGAGCAACTATCTTGAGTGACGGAGGTGACATTAGTGGCGCAGCTACAAATAGTATTTCCATTGCAAATATTCAGGCCGGTGATGCCGGAGCATACACGTGTGAAGTTACTGATGAATGTAACAATACGGAAATTTCTGCTGAAGGTGTTTTAGATATACCAACTGCTGTAAATATTGTATCGCAACCTACTCCTTTAGCAATTTGTGAGGGCGAAGAAGCGCAATTCACAGTTTCTGCCACCGGTGATGGATTAAGTTATCAGTGGAAGAAAGGAAGTGCAAATGTAGGAACCGACTTACCAACATACACAATTGTATCTGCTCTTGTTGCCGATTCCGATGATTATACTTGTGTTGTTTCAGGGGCGTGCGGCGGCCAAACAACAAGTGTTGCTACGCTTACCGTAATGTCAAATCCAACAGTCGACTTAGGAAGCGATCAAGCTGTTTGTGAAGGGGGAACGGTTTCATTAGATGCCGGAGCCGGATTTGAAACGTATGTTTGGTCAACTGGCGAAGCAACGCAAACCGTCGAAGTTACAACCTCAGGAACTTACGCAGTAACTGTTACGAATACAAGTGATTGTGAGGCTTTCGATGAAGTTGAAGTTATGTTTAACACCAACCCAACAGTCGACTTGGGAAGCGATCAAGCTGTTTGCGACGGCGAAACGGTTTCATTAGATGCCGGAGCCGGATTTGAAACGTATGTTTGGTCAACTGGCGAAACAACGCAATCCATCGAAGTTACAACTTCAGGAACTTACGCAGTAACTGTTACGAATACAAGTGATTGCGAGGCTTTAGATGAAGTTGAAGTTATGTTTAACACCAACCCAACAGTCGACTTAGGAAGCGATCAAACTGCTTGCGAAGGGGAAACGGTTTCATTAGATGCCGGAGCTGGGTTTGAAACGTATGTTTGGTCAACGGGCGAAACAACGCAAACCATCCAAGTTACAACTCCAGGAACTTACGCAGTAACTGTTACGAATACAAGTGATTGCGAAGGCGTCGATGAAGTTGAAGTTACGTTTAATACCAGCCCAACAGTCGACTTAGGAAGCGATCAAGCTGTTTGCGAAGGGGAAACGGTTTCATTAGATGCCGGAGCCGGATTTGAAACGTATGTTTGGTCAACTGGCGAAGCAACGCAAACCATCGAAGTTACAACTTCAGGAACTTACGCAGTAACCGTTGTGAATTCAAGTGGTTGCGAAGGCGCTGTTGAGGTTGAAGTTCTGTTTAACACCAACCCAGCAGTCGACTTAGGAAGCGATCAAGCTGTTTGCGACGGCGAAACCGTTACGTTAGATGCCGGAACCGGATTTGAAACGTATGCTTGGTCAACTGGTGAAATTACGCAAACCATCGAAGTTACAACTTCAGGAACCTACGTAGTAACTGTTACGAATTCAAGTGATTGTGAGGCTTTCGATGAGGTTGAGGTTATGTTTAACACCAACCCAACAGTCGACTTAGGAAGCGATCAAGCTGTTTGCGACGGCGAAACCGTTACCTTAGATGCCGGAACCGGATTTGAAACGTATGTTTGGTCAACAGGCGAAACAACGCAAACCATCGAAGTTACAACTCCAGGAACTTACGCAGTAACTGTTGCGAATACAAGTGATTGTGAAGCTTCTGATGAGGTTGAGGTAGTCGTTTATTCATTGCCAATTGTTGATCTTGGTAATGATACAGCAATATTTAATAATGATTCAATCTTATTAGATGCAGGTTCTGGTTTTATTGAGTATCTGTGGAACGATGGTTCAGGTAATCAAACGTTTCTTGTTAGAGGTCCGGTATTAGACACCGTCGCGCATGAATTTGCTGTAACTGTAACGAATGATAATTATTGTTCGAATTCCGATACAATAATTATTACAATTAACAATTACATAGGTATTTTTGCATCTGGTGCTACATCATCAACGATTAAGGTTTATCCTGTCCCAACAGAAGATTTCCTTAACTTTTCAACTGATTTAACTATTTTGAAAGTTATGGTCTATGACAATAATGGACAATTAGCTATTTCAAATAAAAACATAAATGATAAAGTTGATGTTTCATCTCTTAAACCAGGAGTGTATATCTTGAAACTAATTGATAGTATGAATCAAAGTTATGATGCCATGTTTATCAAAAAATAAACAATCTCATATGTATAACGCTAGCTTATTCGAGTTATATACATGTTAAAAAAATTCCCGGGATATGTCCCGGGGGTTTTTTTTTGAACCAATGCGATATTTGATTATACCTCAATGTCCATCGCAAATTCCCTGATTAGCAGTAGTGAGAAAATATCAATGTGTTTTTCGATCAAAACCCATTTTAAAATTGAAAGCTATGTATACCCCTATCATTCTCACCAGCTTGTTTTTGCTAAAATTCATAACCCGTTTTATATTAAAAATCCCGGGTCTGAATTCGAAAAAATGCGAATAGTTTACCGTTGTTGATAAAACTCAGATATGTTTTTCATTACAAGTCATCAAAAAAATCTTTAACTTTAACGTGAAAATGAAAAAGTATATCCTACTAGTAATATATAGTCTTATAGTTGTCAATCTTTTGGCCCAAAAAAGCAATTTTGTAATTGAAGGTATTATTAGTGATGGTAACGGAAATGCTATTGAAAATGTCAATATCTACAACTCAACTAATATAGGCACTGTTTCAGACCGCAATGGTGAATTCAAGTTATCAGTCACTAGCCTCGATAAAGAATTATTTGTATCGCATGTTGCTTATAAAACAAAAAGGATTTTTATTAAAAGAGACCTTATTGAAAACGGTACACTTTTCATCAGAATAACATTGGAAGAGAAACCATATTTGCTCAATTCAGTGGACATTGCCGGAAGTAACGATTGGCAAGTCATAAAGTCAAAAAAAACATGGATCTATGATTATGAACTCCATGGGGAAAATCTAGTCATACTACTACACGACTCTGCCAAATATGAACTAAAATATCTTGATAGACAGGATAGCCTTTTATTTAGTTATGTTTTAAATGAAAGAAAGGTTAATGGATTTATTAAAGATGGACTTGGTAATATTCATATTGGAATAAACGATTCTGTTTTTCAATTGTATATTACCGATAATAGAATAGGGTTTTACGAAGGAGTTAGTCAAAATGACTATGAAAAATTGTTGCAACCCATTGTCGCTGATACAGACAGTTTACTATTGATGCAATATCTGGCGCTAAATAATCAAAAAATAATTTATTTAGGATTTAATAAAACATCAAAAACTACAATACCCATTGCCGAGGTTATCAGCAAAGAACAATATCAATATTCTTTACAGGCAAAAGAGCAGCAATTGAAATCTTACGGTGTAAACATTATGGGAGATATTGGTCCAAAAGAATTAGTAAGGTACCGAGAATTCTATCAATGGGGCTCATACATTGACAAGGTTGCTACGTTACCCATTTATAGCCCTTTAATTAAGATGGAAGATGGTTTTTGTATATTCAATTTAGTAGATAATAAAATTGACCACTATAATGAATCTGGTCGTCTAATCAAGGCAGTAAATGCAAGCTTTAATGCAAGTAAGAAAATACTGTCCATTGAAATTGACAAGTTTACAAATAGAGTTTATTCAATATGGAAAACAAGTGGAAGGATAAGTATTGACGAGATTGACATTGATCAAGGATCAATTAAAAAGAGCGTTCAATTAAAAAATTACACATTTCCAGAAAAAATCATCATGTGCAATAGTAATGTATACTTTTTGCATAAAGATTTAAACTCAAGTAGAAAATTGGTTAGAATTCCCTTGCAAAAATTAATTGCTTTTTGAGTAAAAAAGTATTCTAAAACATTTATCATACTATTGATTCTTTTGGGTATTCCTCCGTTTTTGGTTGTGTTCGTATTATTTGGGGCAGTTGTGTTCAAAAAAAATCATCAAATAACAGACTTAAAAAAATCTGATGCTATTCCACGATTGAATCGCGTGGGTGTACTCATTAACAATATATTACGATCGTATTCAAAACAAATTAAAGCTTTATTCTTAAAAACATTATCTTTGCCTGCTTGAGCCGAAATCATAAAATGCATAACCCGAAAGGCGCATATTTTGTAAGTTTCACCGCATTGCAAACCGGTTTTATTCTTGTTGCCACACCGATTGCAACCGAATCGCTGTTAAGCGATGAGCTCAGCTAAATCTGCATGAGCGGGGAAAAATACGAATATAAAAGCCAGACGAATGGAAATTTTATGGATTATAATGTTCCTGTCAGAAATTCGTGGTATAAAATACAGTTACTCAATTTGAAATAAAATCATAACCATAATGAAAAAAAATGCTGCACTGTTTTTAATTTTCTTGTTTTTGGTACTAAATGCTTTAGGTCAAAGAGCCCGTACGTATGGCACTAATTCCGATAGTTTGTTGGCTTTGTTTCAGAGTCAACATGCCTTTGACGTATTAGAAAAAATGTGGCTATATGATGTAGACATAAAAGACTGTTACTATAACGAAGAACTTATACCCCATGTAATGAAATGGCTAGATAAGGAGATGTATTTTAAATATCGAAATAGAGGTGCATACGAAAGCTTTACAAGTAACGTGAAATATGTAAAAAGTAGGGTGGGACATTGGATTGAAGATAATAGTAAAAAGGTTAAAATAGATAGCGTGCTTGGCGATTCTGTTTTACTTTATCAATACTGGGATACCATTTGGCAGGAGAGTTATAATCTTGAGAAGCTGCAGTATTATAAAAATGGAGCAAAATTACCCCCTAAAGCCCTGAGGTTTCACCAACAGTTGAAGCGACCTGAATCGTATAGGAAAATTTATAGTTTTTGGAAAAAGGATGATTTTAGCCTTAAAAGTCAGCATTTTCATACTATGCTAACCATGCACGACCCCAAAGCACAAGGCTTGTTCAAAAAAAGATTCGACAGTCTTCTTGCAGCAAAAAAAATTGATTGCAATGCTGTTAAGGTTGCGGGTAGCGGGTATCATTACGGCGTTTTCGCATTGAGCCTAGCAAAAAAATTATTTCGATACCAATATTTGGTATGTAACCCTGTATACATTGGGTTTGAAGAAAAGGAGTATCCCTTAAATTTGGCTATGTTTGCTAAAGGATCTGGCTATTTTAGTTTATTAGAAGACACTACAATAAAAAGATTGAGACGTGAAACAGCATTAAACCGGCCAGAATCCCCTGAAGAAGCAATGGTTTATAGTAATACTCTCATTAAAATTTTAGATGAGCTGGATAAAGCACTTGACCAACATGCTAAGTATTTAGAAGAAAAAGACCGATACTGGGAAGAAAATATGGAATATATAAAGGAGGAATAAGGAAATAGGGAATTTGTAATGTGAAATCCAGCCTGCCGCCCCGCTCGCGCTGATTTACAATCAGTGCGTATTAAACTAAATTTCATTCAACGGCTGCACACTTTTTTTGCGCGCTGGTCAGACCAAAATTGCGGGCTGGCGTGAGCGTGAAAAGACTTTTGCTATAAATGACAAAAAAAGTGTTTGCATTCTTTTTTTAATGTCATTAAAGGAAAAGGCTTGAGCGGGAGGAAGCATAATTTGGACTTGATTTTTTTGTCTCTTTTTTATCAAGAGGAAAAAGGGTAGATGAGTAGTTCGGATTAGAACAGAAAAAAATGCCGTATTGGAAAGAATTTTTGATGCTGTTGTTTGTGAATCACAAATCGTTGATCGAAAATTGGAAATGATTGACAGCCCACCGAAGGCAAAGCGGCGAAAATGGTTTATATCCCAAACATAGCACAAAAAAAGCCGGGTCTAAAAAGAATTAGACCCGGCTTTTTATAAAAAGTTCTATCGGTTTATTTGGATTAGTTCAGATTTTGAAACATTTTTTTCTAAAATGTTTACTACATACAATCCGTTTTGTAACATCGAAATATCGATAGGTTGTTGAAGATCCTCGTTCTCTAATTGGAGAACTTTTTGTCCGGTAATTGAGTAAATGGTTGCCCTTCCGCTTGTTATTCCGCTGATATTGAGCTCGTAGCTTGCAGGGTTAGGGTAAATAGAGAGTGTATTGTTTGTCGTTTCGTCAATACCCACATAAACAGAAACATTAACTTTCCAAATTCTTTCTGTTTCACCATCAGCAGCAACTATTCGGTATTGTACCTGCGATGAGAAATTGTTGGAAGTAATACCACTCGCTTGCTCAATATCGCCAATATAAGCTGTTGCTCCTTCCGAAAGTGTAAATTCAGCAATTAAATTTTCAACATTCGTACTTTCGTTTACCATAATTGCAATTGTCCGTGTATTGTTATTAAAGGTGGCGGGGGCATATTGCTCGTCGAAACTGAAGGTTTCAATGTTCGTTTCATTTGACAAAACGGTCATCGAAACCGGAATGGTTGAGTATGTATTAGCAGGATCATTGGTTTCAACAGAAAGGTCAGCCTGGTAAATTCCGGGAGGTGTAGCTTCTGAACTTGTTGTAATGGTAATGTCCATCGATTCTCCTGCATAAATAGTTCCCTCAGAAATATCATATGACAACCACGATGCAAAACCAGGAGTTCCCGCAGTTCCATGCCCTTCATTAGGTGCGGCATCGAATCCGGCTTCAGAGCCACATATTGATGCTATGTCCATATTTCCATCATCGTTACCAAGGATTGAAAGAGGCAAAGTAATCCACATTGCCTCTCCTTCAATAGTAATATCTGCTGTACCCATGATATTCTCTTGCAATTCGTCTGTTACGAATGCTACTGAACCCATACCGTTTTGATTCCCCGGATCCCAAAAAATAGCGTATTCCGAGCCAATATCCCAACCCGGATATCCAAACATATCTTCTCCGGTTGCTCCTGTCTCTGGATTTTGATCTGTATCTGCAATAATAACGGCAAACATTGTGTTTGCGTTAATATCATCAGCAAAGTCCATTTGCATATAAATTGAAGTCGATTCTATAATTTCTGTGGATACCGAAACAATATCGGGACTACCACCTTGATTATCGCCTTCCGGGTCAGTAATGGCTAAGACAGGATCTTTCGTCACAGCACTGCTCCCAGTCATGCTCCACGTTAAAGGAAGAAGCCCGTTATTGGCAATTGTTAAAATGTGATCTTCGTTTTGACCCATCCCCATTTCACTTGTAATCTCTGTTATGTTTAATGCGGCAATAGGCGATTCGTTTGTAACTAAGAATTGCTGCATATCGGTAGATACCGTATTATTGTCTTCGTCAGTAACTTCAATGTAATAGTATACGGTTGTACCTAACTCCATCATTGGTATGTCTGCCGAAAAATCAAAGAAATTGGTCGTTGTCATTTCAATAGAACTGAACGTAACATTGTCGGTACTATACTTTAAATCAACAGCCAAATTTCCTTGCTCATCAGTGATGACAGCACTAACTGGATAAGCTCCAAGAAAACTGGTATTTTGATATTCTGTAAAAGATAAAATTTGAGGAACACCTGGCAAATCAGTGTAGCCAATAACTTTCACATCATCAACATACCATCCGTCAGTTTGTACTCCCATGTCCGATGCAAGCATAAATCGAATTAAAACTTGCTGCCCCAAATAAGCATCCAAAGACGCTGTTTCTTCAACCCAGCGTAGGTCTCGAAAGCCATTATAAACGGGCTCGTCGCTCGATTGTAAACCATCGCCATCCGATCCATTGGTAGCATATTCGCCCCAAAGCGGATCCCATGTTGATCCGTCGTCAGTAGAAACTTGCAATTGAGCTAAATCCCAATCTTTTTCTATGTCGTAACGGGTTTGGAACGATAGCGTTGCTTTGTTTAATCCCTCTAAATTAATTGCTGTGGCAGTAGTTAGTGATATTTCATCATTTGCACTATAAGTTCCGTATGGGCTGTCGGTAAAGCTGTGTTCTCCTTCGGGACTTCTCTCTGGGGACAACCCCCATGTACCATCAACAGACCATTGTGCAATACCATTCTCAGCGTTATCGAAGAATTCCAGCGACGGTTTTCCAAACGTTATTTCGTAAGTTTCCGTTAAATTGTAACCTGCAGCATTGGTAAAGTTTACATCTATTAATGCAGTGTGGCCTGAAGTAATTTCTTCTGCTAATGATATTGTGAAACTTAGTGTTTTAGTTTCGAGCGCAGTAAAACTCACTAATGCAGCATCAGTTTCAATGGTTACAAGTTCATCGTCGCACGATAGAGTGGCTGTAACCGATTCAGCACCAATGTCCCAGCCTTTATTTCTAACCTGTAGCTTAAGTTCTGCTGTTTCGCCTGCTTCAGCAGCCATGTCGCCATCACCGGCTACATTGTCATCGAAACTATAGTCTTCGATTTTCAAGTAGGCTCCTGCAGCAAGAGAAACATATTGTTGTAGATATAGATTTTCTTCTGCCAGCGTTACTATGCGACTTGTCGGAGCCCAGAAATAATCAAATCCATTCCCAATTTCGGGAGTGAAAGCCATAATTTTATCCTTTTCGGTCTGCTCTCCATACATCCACGCATCAGTATCGCCGTTGGTTACATACTGTACGGTTTCGGTTCCGTTTCCATAGATGTACCCGTTTGCTTTTGTAGCATCGTGACCGTATTCTTGAAAAACTGCATGATCGGGGAATATCGTTCCGTCGGGTTCTTCTGGATATATCATTAAATCGCCAAAAGTATGGAAATTCAGAGCTGTTTTAAATCCTTTCTCGATACAAAACTGGCGCAAAGCATCAGTTTCCGGCTCCGAGAATGCACTAGCTCCTCTATAAGTTTCGGAGGATGGATCGTCGCTTGAACCTATATTATCGTATCCCCAGCCATAGCCGTAGTTCCGATTTAGGTCAACACCATCGACTGCTGGATTAAAAGTATCGTTTTCGTCGTTGTTGCGTTTGTTTTTACGCCACATGCCACCACCATTGGGATTTGTCTCTTCGTTGTAAACATATCCATCAACATTTACAATGGGTACAAACCATATTTCGCGGTTATCAACAATGTAGGTTGCCATTTCGTCGGTGCCATAGTTGTCGAGCAACCACTCTGCATAATATAACGAAGCAACAATTGACATCGGCTCTCTTGCGTGGTGCAACCCGTCAATTAATACACTAGGCTCATTTTCTTTCACTTCTGGATTGTCGGAGATTTTGAAGGCCAAAATCTCGCGCCCTTCTATAGTTAGTCCAATGGAAGTAGGCGCTGACATAATATCTGGATATTCCGTTTGTATCGAGTCCATATACTCAAGCAACTCATCATAAGTAAAATATCCACCCATGCTTCCCTGTCCAATTTCAAGCGATTTTGTTTTGGGTTGGATTAGTCTCTCCTGTTGAAATTTAGCAAGATCGTTGTGTATTACGCTATAGTTATAGCCCAATTGTGACAGTCTGCTTAAATCACTCTGTTTCGCTATTATGCGAACTTTATTTAGTTGTGTTTTCGATTTGAAATCAATATCAAATCCCTGCGACAAAAGCCTAGTTGTTTCAACCATGCTTTTTACAGCCACTTCAACCAAACTAAATTTGGGAGCCTGATTCTGCGAAAATGCTGCTGCCGATAACAAGCAGAACGCAATTGTTGCAGCAAAAAATAGTTTTAATTTTCTCATTTTTTTAAGGGTTAATTAGCATTAAATGTGTAACTATATAACAGCAGACGAAATACTCATCGGTATGTTACACAGCAGTAAAAATAGTTTTTTTTTATGTCTTTTAGTGTATGATTTATCTTTCCTTATTCTTACAGATTACATTCGCGTTTTACTTGTAAGTTGTTAATAGTTGTTAGTTCAGATTTGTAATCCCGGACAGAGTAGATCAGAAAACCTGATCGGAAACTTTCTTTTGCTACCTACTTTTGCTGTTTTTGGAATCGTTATTCCGGCTTCATGGTATTATCTTCCCTTTAAATACTTACCTTTGCTATCGTTTCATCAAAAAAGAAATCTCCTTGAAAGACGCAGATAATATCATTTTAGGCATAGATCCCGGTACCACAATTATGGGGTATGGCGTAATTGATGCATCGGAGTCGCAGCCAAAAATGCTGAGCATGGGCGTAGTCGATCTGCGCAAGTATTCCGATCATTATCAGAAATTAAGTTACATTTATAAGCGTGTTACCATGCTCATAGAACAATACCTGCCGGACGAAATCGCCATTGAAGCCCCCTTTTTCGGAAAAAATGTACAGTCGATGCTGAAACTCGGACGTGCCCAGGGAGTGGCCATTGCAGCAGCTTTGTCGCATTCGGTTCCAATTGTCGAATATGCTCCCCGAAAAATCAAACAATCCATAACAGGCTCAGGAAGTGCCTCCAAAGAACAAGTGGCTGGCATGCTCATGCGATTGCTCAATATCGATAAACTGCCAACTTATCTCGATGCTACCGACGGATTGGCAGCTGCTGTATGTCATTTTTATCAGCGTAACACGCCAGGTAAAGCAAAAGGCAATTCGTGGGCAGATTTTGTGAAGAAAAACCCGGGGCGCATTTCATAGTTTCTTGACTTGACACTCGTTTAACCCTGTGGCTAAATATTGCTTTTGGCGCCTGTTAAAAAAAAACCGGATTTGGAACAAATTTTCCAAAATCCGGATATTTTCAAAAACAAACTTGCTTCCGCTATGGTTTCAGTGAAAGCCGACAACGGAGCGCGGCGTGTTCATTTTGAAAACCAGGACGTGCCGATTATCGGGATTACCATTTTCAAAATGAATTTAACGTAGTTATAGTAGCTTAATAATATAAGCTTCTTAAAATGGCAATACGTCATCGTTGCTCACATCGTAATCTTCCGGAGGGGGCGGAGGCATCGGAATATCGTTCGGAGTGCTTTGAGGCGCATCACCCGCTCCCTGTAGTTCCATTTTCCACATTTTAATATCGGTGTACCACTTATTGTTGTATTCGCGGCTTTCGGGCTCTATGGAGGCCTTAATGGTTTGCCCTTCCTGAACACTATTCAGATCCACTTTGTCGTTCCAGACCATCAAACACACCTTTTTCGGGTATTGCCCCGGTGTTTCAATTATCACCTCTTGTTTTTTCCACTGTCCTTTTGCCGATTGGCCTGTAATGGGTTCAAGTTTCTTAATTACTTTTCCTGTAAGTTCCATAAATCAATAATTTTCTTTGCCTGCAAAGATATAAACTTTGTAATAGTTCCTTTTTTGTGGGAGGGTAAACTATTAAATTGTGTCAATCTTTATCGTTAAATTTTTGATAACAGAATCGCACCACATTTTTAAATAACTTGTAAAATTATTAGGCCTTGAGCATGTTAAATACACTTGGATTTGAATGTTTAGATACTTCGTTATCGATTTAAAAAAATAATGTATTTAAAAAAGATAAAAACTGTACTAAATTTGCTTGTTAGAAAATCCCCTAATGATTTGGGACATTAAAATTTACAACTATTAAAACACTATGCACTGTTTTTCTAAAAGTGGTTAAACAGAGCAATCTTATCATTAATTAATCAATTAGTACCTACATCCATTGAGAGACCGACCTAAACTTAGTTATTGGCAACGATTTGCGTTGTTTCACCGATTTTTCAGGAGCAGCGGATTTTACCGTTTTTTCTTTCGTAATTTGATCAGAGTAATGCTTATTGCAGGTTCCATTATTGGTGGTTTACTGCTTGTAGAACATTACTTTCTGAACGATTTGCGAGAGCAATTTGTCAATTGGCTTCACCAATTGCCACACGCAGGTGTGTGGGTGGTTTATTCACTTTCGGAAACCTTTTTGGGTCTTATTCCCCCCGATCTGTTTATCGTTTGGTCTGCAAAGCTTGGGAACCCCCTGTTTTATTTAACCTTGCTTGGAATTATCTCCTACGCCGGCGGAATGATTTCTTACTTTATTGGAAAAAAATTAGGAACCAAACGCACAGTCGAGTTCTGGCTAATGAATAAATACGGGAAGTTCGTAAAACAACTTCGGCAGTGGGGCGGTCTGTTAATAATAGTAGCTGCGTTGTTCCCGCTTCCATATTCTGCCGTTTGCATGATTGCCGGCCTTGTCAAATATCCACTACCCATGCTAGCCATGTTTGGAATATCCCGCGTGTTCAGATTTTATCTATATGCCTTATTTTTATTCGAAATGTTTTAGATGAAGAGGGGCTGAGAGAACGTTTATTTACGTCACAGAAAATATTTTATCAGTCTGTGATATAAAACTTTGGAAAGGCCAAAAAAGATTTTTATATTTGCACCCCAATTTTATAGTATTAACTACAAAACCGAAGCAAATGTACGCGATTGTAGAGATTGCCGGTCAACAGTTTAAAGTTGAAAAAGATCAGCAGATTTTCGTTCACCGTTTAGACGGTAACGAAGGAGACGCTGTAGATTTCGACAAAGTACTCTTAGTTGACAATGACGGCCAGGTTAAAGTCGGAGCACCTGTAGTAGAAGGCTCAAAAGTTTCCGGTAAAATCCTTGAGCATGTAAAAGGCGACAAGGTCAAAGTATTCAAAAAGAAACGTCGTAAAGGTTACCAGAAATGTAATGGCCACCGCCAATACTTTACACGTATTCAAATTGAAAGTATTAACTAATAAAAACTTTACTCCATGGCACATAAGAAAGGAATGGGTAGTACCCGGAACGGCCGCGAGAGCGAAAGTAAGCGGTTAGGGGTCAAAATTTTCGGCGGACAAATCTGTAGAGCAGGTAATATTCTTGTTCGCCAGCGTGGAACGCAGCACAATCCTGGCAATAACGTGGGAATGGGTAAAGACCATACCTTGTTTGCTTTGATTGATGGAAAAGTAGAATTCAGAAAGAAAAGAAACGACAGATCATACGTTTCTGTTGTTCCTGCTGAATAAATTTACTTGCCTGAGAAAATCAGGATAAAGATTTTTATCAATATCTCCTGTAAATTGCCAATGAAAAGGTAAATTTGCAGGAGATTTTTGTTTTGTCTAATTTATTAATCTTCTTCATATGTTATCTGTACAGTATATCAACGAAAATAAAGAACAAGTAGTCCAAGCCCTTAAAGTGAAAAATTTTGAGGCCCAAAGCATCATAAACGAAATTGTTTCTATTGATCAATACAGACGCGATACACAAAAAAATCTCGATGCCAGTAAATCGCAGATGAATACAATATCGAAAGAAATTGGGAATCTGTTTAAAGAAGGTAAAAAAGAAGATGCAGAAGTTGCAAAACGAAAAACATCTGAACTGAAAGACGATATTAAAGCCCTGGAAAGCAAACTGCGCGAAGTAGAAGTGCACTTAAATAAATTGCTCACCGAAGTGCCCAATGTGCCGCACCCAAGCGTGCCACCCGGGAAAAGTGAAGCCGATAACCAATTTGAACGAGAAGGTGGCGAGCCCGTTAAACTCAATGGTAAACCACTTCCACACTGGGAACTGGCAGAAAAATACGATATTATCGATTTTAAATTAGGAAATAAAATTACCGGTGCCGGCTTTCCGGTCTATAAAGGAAAAGGTGCACGTATGCAAAGAGCCTTGATTAATTTTTTCCTTGATGAGGCTCAAAAGGCCGGATTCAACGAAGTACTGCCCCCACTTATGGTAAATGAAGATTCCGGATTTGGAACCGGCCAGCTCCCCGATAAGGAAGGCCAAATGTACCATGTAACCGAAGATAACCTTTACCTTATACCAACCGCTGAAGTCCCGGTTACAAATATTTTTCGCGATTGCATTGTTAATGAAGCCGATTTCCCCATTAAATATACAGCTTATACTCCCTGCTTCCGTCGCGAAGCCGGTAGTTACGGGAAAGATGTACGTGGGCTGAACCGACTGCATCAGTTCGATAAAGTAGAAATTGTCTGTGTTGAACACCCCGATAGAAGCTATCAACTGCTCGATAAAATGGTGGAGTATGTTGAGTCGCTTATTCAGAAATTAGGCCTGCAATACCGCGTGCTGCGCTTGTGTGGTGGCGATTTGAGCTTTACCTCCGCCCTTACCTTCGACTTTGAAGTGTATTCTGCTGCACAGGAAAAATGGCTCGAGGTGAGTTCGGTATCGAACTTTGAATCCTACCAGGCAAATCGCATGAAGCTTCGGTTTAAACCCACCGGAGAAAAGAAAACACAAATCGCACATACACTTAACGGCAGTGCACTGGCCTTACCTCGTATTTTGGCGGCATTGCTCGAAAATTATCAAACACCCGAAGGCATTAAAGTGCCCGAAGTGTTACAGAACTATACCGGATTCGATATGATTAACTAGTGCGTGTAAGAAATTCTAATTACTGCGTTTTATTCATTTTAATACAATTATTTGCAAAATGAACAAAGGAAGTGCTAAATTGCATTGTGGAATTTTGCACATCAAATGAGGGTCTGAATGTCTGTACTGAGTAACTATATTTCGAGTTTACTATATCTTCACAATTGTGTAATTGTGCCTGAATTGGGTGGGTTTGTGTCAAACTACCAATCAGCAGAAATCGATTACCCAAAAGAAAGGGTTTACCCACCATCAAAATCTGTAGCCTTTAATACCTCGCTTACTCGCGACGACGGTTTGTTAATCAACTATATTGCTTACAAACAAGAGCTGAGTTATAACGCTGCAGCAGAGTGGCTGGCAGCCGAAGTGAAAGATGTAAAACACACGTTGCTCACCGATGGGTTATTAATTTTGGATGGCCTGGGAGCGTTTTATCTAAACGAAAACAGAAAAATTAGTTTTCGAACGGATTTACAACACAATTTATTGGGCGATTCCTACGGATTAACCTCGGTAAAATTGCCGTTTAGCATGACCAAGTCTGCGGTTAGTGGCCTTAAAACGGTACCCATCGATCAAAAACCTGGAATTATGATTACAAAACGTACGCTTATTCGAGCCGCTGCTGTGCTGGGGCCAGTTTTAGTGATAGCAGCACTGTTTCCGCTGGGGAAAAAAATATTTACAACAGGAGAAAATTCGCAAAATGCAAGCCTGACTCCTTCGTCTGAACAACAAGTGATTATTCCGGCCAATGAAACAAATGCCGATCCTAATCAAAAGACAGATAAACAATACCGCGATTCTGTTAACGAAGTGGCAACGCAAAAGAAACAAGCACTCTACTACAGTGAAACCGAAACCGTATACGTATATCATATTATTGCCGGGAGTTTTAATCAACTTTCATCAGCACAAAAAGTAGTAAAAAAATTAAATGAAGAAGGCGCCAACGCCACCATTTTGGACGAAAATGGTAAGTATAGAGTCTCATATCAGAAATTTGCAGATCGGTACGAGGCCCTCCAACGGTTAGATTTTTTACGACGAACCAATAATAAATCCTACTGGCTCCATAAAGTTGATCAGGATAGTCGAAAATAGTTTTGTATCGTCAAATAATATGCGGGCTCATTGTTTTAACCGAACCGGTATACAATGCCAGCGCCTCGTGTGTTAAGTTATAGCACAAAGTTTTCATTTATAATGTTTGTTTTTCTTCAATGATTGATCGATTAACCATAGACCGCATTTTTAATAGTGTTGATATTGTAGATATTGTAGGGGATTACGTTTCGCTTAAACGCCGGGGAGCGAATTATCTGGGATTGTGTCCATTCCACAACGAAAAAACACCCTCGTTTACTGTAAGTCCATCCAAAGGTATTTATAAATGTTTTGGTTGTGGTAAAGGCGGTAATTCCGTTAACTTTATTATGGATCAGGAAGGTCTCAGTTACCCCGAAACACTGAAATTTCTCGCCAAACGATACAATATTGAAGTGGAGGAAAAAGAATCCTCACCAGAAGATTTAAAGAAGCGCGATCAGCGCGATAGCTTGCTTATTGTAACGCGTTTTGCAGGGGAGTGGTTTGCTAAAAATTTGTTTGAAACTCAGGAAGGGAAAAATATTGGTTTAAGTTACTTTAAAGAACGAGGGTTTACAGAAAATACCATTCGTAAATTCGAGTTGGGGTATAGTCCGGCCAAGCGCGATTCTTTCACCGAAGCTGCATTAAAAAAAGGATTTCAACTTGACTTCTTAAATGAAACCGGATTGTCTATCGTTAGAGACGATTGGAAAATTGATCGGTTTGCTGAGCGAGTTATGTTTCCTATTCACAGCCTGAGTGGGCAGGTTATTGCATTTGGTGGGCGTACCATGCGTGCCGATAAAAAAATTGCCAAGTACTTGAACTCGCCCGAATCAGAAATTTATCATAAAAGCCGGGTTTTATACGGAATTTACCAGGCACGTAAAGCCATTACAAGCAATAATAATTGTATTCTGGTAGAAGGGTACACCGATGTAATTTCTTTGCACCAGGCAGGAATCCAAAATGTGGTTGCTTCATCGGGCACATCGCTCACCACCGATCAGGTAAAAATTATTAAACGGTTCACATCTAACCTTACAGTGCTTTACGATGGCGATGCGGCAGGTATAAAGGCATCGTTACGGGGAATAGATATCATTCTGGAAGAGGAAATGAGCGTGAAGGTTTGCCTGTTGCCCAAAGGGGAAGACCCCGATAGCTTTGCACGCCAAAATGGAGCCGAGGCCGTGAGTAACTATATCGAAAAAAATGCTGTGGATTTTATTCGTTTTAAAACCAATGTATTACTCGAAGAGGCCGCTAATGATCCCGTAAAGAAGGCTGGGATTACTTCCGATATTGTTCAATCTATTGCGAAAATCCCCGATGGAATTATGCGTTCGGTCTACTTAAAAGAGACCTCCGGACTGTTGGAAATCGATGAAAAAGTGCTGTACACCGAAGTTAATAAAATCAGGCGAAAGCAGTTTTTTAAGAATAAAGAGGATTATCAGGGTCAGGGGAGTGCAGTAATTCCGAAAAGTACCCCACAGCAGCAGGCGCTTACAGCCGACACAGAACCCATTTTGCACCAGTTTGAGCGCGAAATAATTTGGTTGCTCATGGAGCATGGCAATAAAGAGCTTTATTTCGATATATCGGAGAACGATACAACCGAACCTGATGAGAATTCAGAGCATGAGCGCATAGCAGTGTCAGGTTTTATTCTCGACGATTTGAATCAGGATGGACTTTCGTTTTCGCATCCTGTTCTTGGAAAAATATTTGATGAGTTGCTTTACTTTCATCTCCAGAATATATCCTTTAACGAAAAGTACTTCTATAACCACGAAGATCCGGAAATTGTTAAAGCCATGGTTGATATCTCCAGCAAAAGCTTTAAGCCTAGTCGTATTTGGTCTAAACACACTAAATACGACGAAATGGATGATACAGATCTGACGGCTATTATCGAACGCTTGCTTGTGGAATATAAAATCGACAGAGTTCAAGGCATAATAAAAGAACTCGGCGCTAAACTGAAAGACGCTTCGCTCGAGCAGGAGGAGCGCACCAAAACATTGGTGGAAATTGCAAAATACAATCAAGTTCGAATAAATCTGGGCAAAAGCCTACCCGACAGAATTTTTTACTGGTAATCTCTGCGCACCCAAAAGAGCCCGTTTTCTTAGTTACACTGCTTAGAGCCTGTCCACAAAGTCGAAGTGTCCAGTGAATAAAATCCATTTTCAAGGCTTTATTCGCAACCCTCAAAATATTCAAAGGAGCTCATGAGCTCCTTTGGTCGGTTCGAAACTCAAAACCGTTGAGTTTACTGGTGTAAATAATGCGGGTTTGAGTAATAGTAACGCAGAAAATGGAGCTTATTGACGGACACTACTCAGTGCCAGCGCGGAAACCACCTGTTTTTTGGTGTGCCCAGTAATAAAACTTCAAGAACAAGGCTTGTTCATTTTGAAAATCAAGGCGTTTACTTTCGTAAATAACTGTTTTCAAAATGAACATAACGCAGTTATTGG
>JAQICA010000011.1 GCA_027858775.1 Salinivirgaceae bacterium
TTCGACCCCCATTTCGAGCTTAAAAGTTCCCTCCATGTCCTTTTATTGATGCAGTTTTGTACTATTCTCAGAACAACTTAAAAATGGGAAAAAACAATTCCTAACATTAATTATTAACATTTAATCTCAAAATCTATGAAATCGATTTTACTTAAACTCGGGGTTCTTTTATTAACAGTTTTTTTTGTAACAAGTTCTTATTCACAAGGTTTGGTGCGCACCAAAACGGGCATACTTAGTTATCTGAAAACGGTGATAAGCAATAACACCATTATTGTAGGACAGCAAGCAAGTCGCAATGGGTTGTACGACGATACAGGATGTTTCAACACCTACATACAGGGATTGTACAATAGCACCGGAAAATATCCGGCAATATATGGGGAGGATTATGGATATTTTGCGGGTGTACCATATAATACTATCAATCAGCTCTTAATTAATCATTGGAATCGCGGTGGTTTGGTTGAACTTAGCTGGTGTGCCGATTGTCCTTGGTTAGATGGGTATAGTTGCAGTTGGAATTCTATCACAAACAAAGCAACCATTGACTTAACCTTGTTGCTAAAAAACGCGCCCGAATCGAGTGCGAAAACAATTTACAGAAATGAACTTATGGCGGTTGGGGCAGCTCTTCAGGCATTGAAAAATGCGGGGGTAGTTGTGCTTTGGAGACCATTTCACGAGATGAACGGTAGTTGGTTCTGGTGGGGAATTGACGCTAGACCAACACCAACAAACAAAGCTGAATATGAAGCATTGTGGCGCGATATGTACACAACCTTCACCCAGGATTTAGGTCTTGATAACCTAATTTGGGTTTATGGAGCCAATCGCTCAGCAGGGTATTGGGCTTCGATAAGTGCCATGTATCCCGGAGCTGATGTTGTTGATATAGTGGGCGTTGATACCTATGATGCAACTCCAGAATTTGCAGACTATGCCGCATTACAGGCTCTTAACAAACCTATTGCAATAACCGAAAATGGACCTACCAGTGGCGCTTATGGAAGTTATGATCAACAAGCCGTTATTAACACCTATAAAGGGAAAGCTGCCTACTTTCTGCAATGGCATAGTTGGAGTGGCGCAAAAGTTGCAATTATAGATAATTTGAATTATAATGCCATGATGTGGAATCCCTCAGCAATAACTTTGGATGAACTCAGTACGGCAATAACTGATGTAAAAGCTGCAAATGCGGAGTTGGAAATCTACCCAAATCCTGCTAATGAATGGCTTAATTTAAAAATGCCAGTGATTGATGGAGAGTACGTTAGCGTTGAATTTCTCGATTTGCAAGGTCGTACATTATTGACACAAAAATTTTCAAATGTAAACGGCGAAGGAAATTTATTCAGGATAAATACTTCTGCGTTATCAAACGGAACGTACCTTGTAAAAGTAAACAACCGTAAAACAGTTAGAACCAAGTTGGTGTTTATTGCAAGATAAACGACTATAAATCAAGAAGAAAAATTCAAATTAAAAGAAACACCTATTAATGATTTGAGACTGGTGATTGTATTAGGAGGAATATCTTTTTTTTTGCTTAGTTCTTATTAATTGCATTTTCGAAATTACATAATTATGCGAATCAGGAGTTGAAAAATAGTCCGCAGGACATTAATGTTTTTTTATCCCTGCCTGCCGCAGGCAAGCCCTAAGGGGATTGATTTTGGGTATTTTAATTCTCTATTGATATGCATTCCCTACGGGAAATAACCTATTATAAACAGAATACACATATTTCAACTCCTAATCTGCGGGTGAATAAGTAAGATAGTTCACTTTACATTGCATTAAATAATTAAAAAAATCTAATATCATGAAAAAAAAAATCTTAGTATTAAATTTCAGTCTTATTCTATTTGCTTTGTTAGCTGGAACAACAGCTTTTTCACGAAACTATTATGTAGCCACAACTGGTAATAATGATAACTCCGGAACTAAAGAAAATCCGTATGCAACCATTGATAAGGCTGCTACTATTGCTCAAGCTGGCGATTCGGTTATTATTAAGCCAGGTACTTACATTCAATCTGCTGAGATTACATTATCAAACTCTGGTACACCAAATGCACCTATCGTATTTTATTCTGAAGTCAACTGTGCAGCAATTATCGATGGGCAATCTACTGTCCCAACAATTGCATCGCGGCACGGTTTGTTATATGTAACGGGAGACAATATCGTTATTGATGGATTCAGGATTCAAAATTCAGGATTCTTTGGAGTGCTTATGACCAGTAGTTCTAGCAATATTACGGTTAAAAATTGTTACACTTATTTTACTGGAGCTTCTGGAATTTGCGCTGCTGGAGCAACAAATATTACTGTTTTAAACAATACTGTTCAAAAAGCTTGTCACGCGCCAGGTGGTTTAAGTGTAAGAGTGAGCGAATGTATCACAATGGCTTCGGTTACAGGATTTGAGGTTGCTTACAATACTGTTTTCGATAGATTGACTAATTTAAATAGCGGAGGCGAAGGCATTGATGCGAAAAATCTTTGTTCGAATGGAAAAATTCATCATAATGTAGTATACGATTTATTTAGTGTTGGCATCTATGTTGATGCATATCAGAAAAATATTACGAATGTGGAAGTATATGCCAATAAAGTGTATAACACTGGTAGCGGAATTACTATTGCTAGCGAAGAAGGTGGTATTGTGAATAATGTAAAAGTTCACGATAATCTTGTATATAATATGGGTAAAGTAGGAATTCGAATTGCAGGATACCTGAATAATGGTCCGATACAGGATATAGATATTTATCAAAATACGATTTATAATTGTGGGTGGAAAGGAAATTATGAAAATTGTGGTTTGCTCATAGAAGCTTCAAATACGGCTAATTATGGGTTTAGAATTAGGAATAATGTAATTAGTGGCTGTCCTATGCAAATTAAAAGCAATTCATCTCAAAACTTCCCTGTTACTGTTGACAATAACCTATTCTACGGATCTAACGGATATTTTTCTTCCCAAACAACAATTACAAATACTATTAATTCCGATCCGCAATTTGTTGATGCTGCTAATCTCGATTTTAGATTAAAATCTACTTCTCCAGCAATAGATAAAGCAACTGGAAATCTTTTATCAGAAAATGATATTCTTGGATTCTCAAGAGGTGCAAAACCAGATTTAGGAGCATTTGAGTATAATGCAACATCAGGAGTACACGATTTAAAAACGGAGAAAAAAACGCTTTCCATATATCCAAACCCGGCTACAGATTATTTTACCATAAATCGCAACAACGAGACAAATTGTTTTGTACGTATTCTTAATTTGAATGGGCAGGTGGTTGATTCATTTGCTGCTGCAGAAAAACAAATCAGGATGGATTCCTCTAAACTCAAACCCGGAATATATTTAGTTGAGGTTAAGGATAAAGAACAGATTAGTTGCGATAGAATAATTGTTAATTAAAAATCGTCTTCTGACTCCTTATTTTTCTACAAGGCTCACCAAACGACCGACCTCGTTGGTGACCAAATACCACACCGGATATGAACGTGAAACAGCGAAATGTTGATATTCTGGATAATTCGGGAACTTACAATTTTTGTCTTGAAAAATTAAATTCTCAATACAATTTACTAATAATTAATCATTTATTAATATAGTTCGCTAATGAAAATTTCTACGAAAACGTTCTCTCTCAGAGTGACAAGGATTCTTTCCCTTTTGTTGTGCCTGCTGGCATTTATGCCAGTGGCGAGTGCCCAAACCCTTGTAGTGCCTCCTAGCCCAGGAAGTTTGACAGGGGTAGATCATCTTACGCAATCTGGTGATTACACCGTGGAGGTGAAAAAAAGCGGTGATGCAAATTATACTACCTGCTTTGTGTACAGAACAGACAATTATGCATCGAACATGTGGGGGGGCGAACACCGCCCACAAACGGCTGCTTCGTTTACCAATATCTCGTTCAGCGGTACTTCTGTAGATGTTCGGATTATAACTACAAGTTTTGCGGCTACATCAGTAACCATTCGACCGCTCAACTACAATATTGTACCAACCCGGACAGGCAATGTTATTACCTTTACACTTACTACTCCTCAAAAAATTTCGGTCGAGATAAATAACCGATTGAACCCACTATTCATTTTTGCCGATGCCCCGGATGTGCCCAACACCGGCGCAACCTATTATTACGGTCCGGGTGTACATAAAATTGGCATTCGCAAGGTGGTTAATTCTAATCAAAGCGTTTACATTGCCGGTGGTGCAGTAGTTCAGGGCACGTTCAGAATTCCATCGGGATCGACCAACGTGGAAGTGAGGGGACGTGGTATTATTACCAATGGCAATCTGCCCACGCTGGAACAACATACATTCAACAACGATTCGTTGATGAAATATGCAACATTTACTCCTGCCGACAAATTCAGCGGCGCCCCTTTTTACTCGCAGTTTAGTGTTAACCATCTTTCGTTCGAAGGTATTATCATTGCAAACAGTGCGGGTTGGAATTTTGCATTCTCGGATATGACCCATCAAAACCACCACAACACATGGCGAAATATCAAACAAGTCATATGGACCGGTTGTACCGATGGTATATGGTTCGATGGCGATTATAACACTGTTGATGACTGCTTTATATTTAATAACGACGATGTATTGACAACCCATGCTTCGAATAATTGTACTTTAACAAATATTACTATGTGGGCTGGGCATCAGGGCGGACATTTGTTTGCTCATTATTCGTGGGGTAGTTCAAATAATATAAGTTTCGAAAATATTAATATGATAGGCTGCGATGCAGCAGTTGAATTAATCGGTGTTGATCGAGCTGCCAGCTCTGCTCAAACAATCCAGAATATAACTTTTAAAAATGTTAGAATTGAAGAACATCCTTATGTGAGTACGTATTTGACCAATAAGTTTATTGGCTTTAAAAGTACCGGAAATATTACAATCAAAAATTGGTTTTTCGAGAACATAACGCTCGATTACAAAAACCCCGATGAGGGCGATTTGAATGGAAACGCAACTGGTCCGGTGGACGGCATAACATTTAAAAACCTGAAAATGGGGGGCAATTTCATCACTTCTCTTGCTCAGGGAAATATGAGTGCTAATTCGTACGCCTCGAACATCACCTTTTCCCTTACTCCCGAAATGAATGTAAAACAGGGATCGACAAGCATTGCAGATAATACAGGTAGTTACAATTTTGGCAGTGTAGCCAATGGTTCAACCCTTACCAAAACTTTTACCATCGAAAATATCGGTGCTGCTACCTTAAATTTAACAGGCACACCAAGGGTAACGGTTACAGGTACTGGTTTTTCGCGGATTGTTGATGCCGCTACTACGGTAAGCGCAGGTGGTACAACTACATTCCAAATAAGGTTTGCTCCAACTTCAGCTGGTACTTTTAATGGAACGATAAGCATTACCAACAACGATGCAGATGAAAACCCATACAACTTTGCCATTAGCGGAACAGGTACTGTAATAAGTGTGCCTACTAACAACTTAATCACCAACCCAACATTCGACGTAAATACAACAGGATGGGCAGTAGCATTGAGCGGAGGCGCAGCTGCAACCATTGCATCGGTAACACAATCAGGTTATTCGGGCAAGGCTTGCAAGTCAACCATTACCAATGCCGGAACAAGCATTTGGAATGTTCAAATGCGCCAAAATATTCCTTTAGTAAATGGGAAAACGTACAGCATCAGCTTTAAGACCAGTGCTGCGTCGTCTCGTACAATTGGATTATTATTTATGAAAGGTATATCGCCATACACTACGAATTATCTTAACAGTAATATTTCAATTACAACTAATCCAACCACATATGGCCCATTTACGTATCAATGTAATGTAACAGACAATAATAACTTCTTTGCATTTCTTCTAGGAGGTAGCACATCATCTGTTTATATCGACGATGTTGAAGTATCCGAAGTATCCGACAATATAGTTGAAAATCCAACCTTCGACACCAATACCGACAACTGGAGCATAGCTGTTAGCAGCGGCGCCGCTGCGTCGATTTCATCAGTAACACAAACAGGTTATTCGGGCAAGGCTTGCAAGTCAATCATTACCAATGCTGGAACAAGCATATGGAATGTTCAAATGCGCCAAAATATTCCCTTGGTAAATGGAAAAACGTACAGCATCAGCTTTAAGGCTTGTGCTGCCTCAGCTCGTACAATTGGATTATTATTTATGAAAGGTATATCGCCATTCACTACGAATTATCTTAACCGTAATATTTCAATTACAACTACTCCAACGGTATATGGTCCATTTACTTATCAATGCAATGTAACAGATAATAATAACTTCTTTGCATTTTTGCTTGGAGGAAGCACATCATCTGTTTATATCGACGATGTCTCGATTATCGAATCGACAACAAAAAGTGCAATAATAGCATCACCAGTTACCGAAATATCGGGTGAGGCATTATCGAGCAAAGTGAT
>JAQICA010000017.1 GCA_027858775.1 Salinivirgaceae bacterium
GAGTGCTGTGCAGAGTTTCTTTGGCATGTTCGGGTGGGTAGGAGAGTGTAAACTTTCAAATAAGTTTTTCCGATATTTTCCACTTTGTACCAATAGCCACCCGGAATTACTGCTGCCCAATCGTCCGACACTTCCTGATCGAACGCGAGGTTGTTCCCATAAGTACACGAGCCTTGCCCTGCTCTATTCGTATGGACTAACCGATGTGGTTCTGCAATTCAAGGTCTGTTGTTTCTCCGGGTTAGCCTGAGTTTTTCCGTGTGGACGAAAAAAGGCTGCCTCAGTAGCCCGTAAATAGGTTTTCTGTGGCAGCCTTTGTAGTGCTATTCTGCTACACAATTCGAAAGCATACCGTAATTTTTATGCTTGCGAATTTTGAGTGATGGTAGATTTTTTAAAGGAGTACTCTTTTACGATTGCTATCCAGAATTTGCTTCAATACAGCTGCCGGATTGTCAAACTTATTGCTAAACATCATAGCGGCAATAATGTAGGGTTTGAACCCGGCCTCGTGATATGTTTTAATTCTGTATTTTTCAAACACATCGGCATTTACTTCGCCTTCTTTGCACGAAACGCCTGAAATATCTGCTGGTAAGCAATGCATGTATAGTGCGTCCTGGTTTTTGGTGAGTTTCATTTTTGCCTCATCGTACTCCCAATCTTTATGTTTTGCGTTGTTTGCAAGGCAAGTCTGTTCCAAATCTTTCAGACCGTTAGTGTCCTTGTTTTTAAGCAATTTTGTGCGTTCCTCCATTATATGGTATGGTGCCCAGCTTTTTGGGTACACAATATCGGCATCTTTCATTGCTTCGCTCATGTTGTGACTCACATTGAAGCTGCCACCGCTGGCTTTCGCATTTTTTCCGGCCATTTCTACTATTTCCGGAATCAGTTCATACCCTTCGGGATGCGCCAATTCGATATCCATACCAAAGCGGGACATGAGTCCGATAATTCCCTGAGGTACAGAGAGTGGCTTTCCGTAGCTTGGCGAGTATGCCCAGCTCATTACAATCTTTTTGCCTTTAAGGTTTTCAAGCGAACCAAACTCTTTTTGCAGATGTAGCAAGTCGGCCATCGACTGTGTTGGATGATCCATATCGCACTGTAAGTTTACAATTCCGGGGCGATGGGGAAGAACGCCTTTTGCTGCGCCTTCATCGAGTGCTTCACCCACTTCGCGCATGTATTTGTTGCCTTCGCCCAGGTACATGTCGTCACGTATGCCAATAAAATCAGACAGAAAAGAAATCATATTGGCTGTTTCGCGTACTGTTTCGCCGTGTGCAATTTGCGATTTTTGTTCGTCCAAATCTTGTACGGCAAGTCCTAATAAGTTACTAGCCGATGCAAACGAAAACCGTGTGCGTGTGCTGTTATCGCGAAAATTTGAAATGGCCAGCCCGGTGTCGAATACGCGCGGCGAAATGTTCTGTCCACGCATCTCTTTTAATATGTCGGCTATTTCTAAAATGGCCTTCAAATCAGCATCGCTTTTCTCCCATGTAAGGAGGAAATCTTTTTGGAATAAGTCCGATTTTATTTGCTTTAGCTGCTCAATTTTTTTTTCTAGGTTCATATGTATGGCTTTTATTTTTTTACGTTTTTGTATTTTAGTTCTTTTCGGAAACGTGCTTTTTTTCGTATTTACTAGTTATTACCTCTTAGAAAACGCTTGAAATTTTGGTATGCTTGGTAATAAAATTTCAAGAGCAAGCTTTGCCTCGAGAACTTGGAACTTCGCCACTTTAATAATCAAGGCTTCCCAGTTTTCGGGATAACCGTTTTTCAAATAAAAAAAACGTAGTTATTAGCTTTTTCTTACAGGCACCGGGAATAAAATCCGCAAGTGTTCATCAAACAACTTGCGGATTTCAAACTTTTTAAACCATTCTAAAAGTACGTTTATTTCACGAATTCCAACAATCTATTTTTATCTTATTCTGCTATTTCGTAAGCAAAGCCAGCATAAAATGCGGTTGCCTTTACGAGGTCGCTAATGGGCACCTTTTCGTTTGGAGCATGCGCCAGAACTTCGTTTCCCGGACCAAAGCCAATAAGTGGAATGCCGTACATGCCGTTAATGGTAACGCCATTGGTAGAGAATGTCCATTTATCGACCTTTGGGTCGGTACCAAATAGCTTTTTAAATGTGGTAACACCCGTTTGCACAATAGGTGCATTTTCTTCAATTTTCCAAGTAGGGTAATATTTTTCCATTCCGTACTCCAGGCCTGTGTATGCCGTTTCTTTGTACTCCAAAACCTCTACTTTTGCATTCATGCCGCTAATCAACTCTTCAATTTGGGCTACAGCAGATTCTTTTGTTTCGCCCCAGGTTAGTCTTCTGTCGAGGTGGAATGCAGCATAATCGGCTACTGCACAAAGTGACGGACTACCCGATATAATTTCAGAAATGGTGATGGTTCCTTTGCCAAGAAACGGATCGTCTTTCAGGCGTTCGTTCAGTTTTTCTATCTCCAATGCTACTTTTGCAGCTTTGTAAATGGCATTGTCGCCGCGCTCAGGTGCCGATCCGTGGCACGATGTTCCATAAAAGTGAACTTTCATTTCCATGCGCCCCCGGTGACCTCTGTAAATGTTCAGATTCGTTGGCTCGGTGCTGATTGCAAAATCAGGCTTTATGCCTTCTTCTTCTACAATGTATTTCCAGCAAAGTCCATCGCAGTCTTCTTCTATAACGCTTCCTACAAAATAGATTGTAAGATCTTTATCAAAACCTAATTCTTTCAAAATTTTCCCGGCAGTAACAAAAGCAGCTGGGCCACCTTCCTGATCTACGGATCCACGTCCGTGCACAAATCCGTCTTTTATTTCGCCTCCAAGTGGGTCAAAGTCCCAGTTTTCTAACTGCCCCAAATCTACCGTATCCATATGACCATCGATGGCCAGAATTTTTTTCCCGTTGCCAATTCTTCCCAGCACATTGCCAAGTCCGTCTATCCGCACTTCATCAAAACCGGCCTCTTCCATTTGGCGCTTGAGCTCCAGTTGTACATCTTTTTCCTGAAGACTTAATGATTTTATTTTTATCAGTTTCGATAAATTGATTGCAGTGTAATCTCTGTATTTCTCTGCCAATTCGTTTATTTTCGCAAATACCTCGCTCATATTTCTTTCTGATTTTATTGTTGAAGTTTTAAATATACCATTTTTCATGTTTTTTTGGTAATGTTCAGGATAAAAGAATATGTGGGATTGTGAAATATAGAAAAATCATATGTAATAATGCCTTTTTGCATAATAAAATTCTTTATTGATACGTCTTTTCTTCATTGTTCTTAGTTTTAATAAAATAGTAGCTGTTTGCCCGAATGAAGAGTGTTCCCGTTTTCATTTTGTTATGTGATATTCCCATTGTCATGAAATGAAGATTTATCGCAAAACTCAAAATCATTTTTATCTTTGCTTGAGCTACATTGTTTTGAAATGGGTTTTAGTAAGTTAATTTTCAAATAAATAACACACTATGAATATTTATACGTTTTGCCATCACCACCTGGCCGCCGGGAGAAATGTAGCGCTAATGGTTATTATTGAAACCAAAGGCAGCAGTCCGGGGAAAGTGGGTTTTAAAATGGCAGTGACTCAAAATGAGGTGTTGTACGGTAGTATTGGTGGGGGTAGTGCAGAGTATGCTGCTGTGGAAATGGCAAAAAAAATGCATCGCGATAAGCAAACAGTACCAATTCTCAAGCGGCAGGTGCACACCGGTAAAGAAGAGAAGGATAGCAGCGGCATGATTTGTTCGGGCGAACAAACGTTTGCCATTGTACTGCTTGGTGCAAATGATTTGGCTACGGTGCAGGCGTTGGAAAAAAATGTTGGTGTATTGCGCAAAGGCAACTTAATGTTGAGTGAAGCGGGGCTTGAATACCATGCCAATGAAAAATCGGTTTGTGAGGCCAGCTTTAAACCGCAAGCTACCAATAGCTGGGAATACGCAGAGCCTGTGGGACTGGAAAATGCCGTGTGTATTTTTGGAGGAGGACATGTTAGTGTCGATCTGAGTAATTTGTTAAATATGCTCGGTTTTTATGTTCAGGTTTTCGATAATCGCGACGATATTTCAACTATGAAAACCAATACGTTCGCTCATGAAAAACATGTAATTAATTTTAACGATGCAGGATCTTATGTTCCCGAAGGTGAAAATGTGTATGTGGTTATAATGACTGTGGGACACATGCACGATTTGCAAGTATTGGAGCAATTGGTTGGAAAAAATGTGAAATATTTGGGTATGATGGGCAGTCGGAGCAAAGTAAGCACTATACATGAGTTATTAAAAACCAAAGGATTTGCCGAAAAGCAAATTTCGAATATTTATATGCCCATTGGGGAACCAATATACAGCCATACACCAAAAGAAATTGCGGTAAGCATAAGTGCCGAAATAATAAAAGTAAAAAACAGACCTTAGTCAAATTTCGCCTTGCGAAATAGCGGCAGTTTGTTAAATTTGTGAAGATCAAAACTATTAATAGATGAACGATAAAGAGTTAATGCAAAGAGCAATTCAGCGATCAGCCGAAAATATTGATAACGGTGGAGGCCCGTTTGGTGCTGTAATTGTAAAAGATGGAGAAATAATAGCTGAAGCCGGTAATAGTGTGACTAGCACCAACGATCCTACGGCACATGCCGAGGTAAATGCCATTCGTATGGCGACAAAAAAACTCGGAACCTACGATTTGTCAGGGTGTGTGATTTATTCGTCGTGTGAGCCTTGCCCCATGTGTTTGGGAGCTATTTACTGGGCGCGCCTCGATCGGTTGTATTTTGCTGGAACCAAAACCGACGCTCAGGATGCCGGTTTCGACGATTCTTTTATTTACGATGAGTTGGAGCTCGATTATACAAAACGAAAGTTACATACAGAGCATATCATGCGCGACGAAGCGCTGGCTGCATTTAATAAATGGAAGCAGTTTGAGGGGAAAGAAGAGTATTAGCAGCGCGGAAGCAAAGGGCTAATTTTTCGAATTACTTTTTCTACAAAACCATGTTTGTGTCTTAATTTGAAAAGTAAAAGCTAGTTGTCAGGTAAATTGCTTGCGACTCATTTTGTGTACTTATTGATGAGATGCGGTGTTGAAGTTGTATCTGTATTTTTTTATTTTGTTGAATTTTCCATCCGACACCAACGCTAAACCGATTTTCAAATTTCTGATAGTGCGCGTTAAAGTTCGACAGCACTTCGTTGGAGGCTGCAAAGTACGCCTCTCTGCTGTTTAGTTTCTCTCCATTGAGTGGCAAATCAACTCCCAATCGATAGCGTAACCTGTTTTTGTAGCTGTCGGCGCTCATGCGCTGTTCATTGCGAATTCGGTTGCTCAACCGGAATTTTTCAAATTTAAAACTGAATGAATAGTATTGAAGTATGCGGTGTTCGTTTTCTACTTGCGGACGGAAAAGGTCATCGCCAATAAACACGTAACCCGCGCCAGCTTTTGCATTGTTGAAAAGTTTGCGGGTAATGTTGGCGTTTGGCTCCACGCGCTCAATGATGGTTGTGTTTTTATTAAATTCAAGGTCTTGCCTTATTTTTAATCCACCTTGAAGTGTGTATTTTGACGAAAGCTTTTTCGAAACCGAAAGCTTGGGCTCCCATATGTAGCTGTCAATTTTTTGTGCATGAACCGGTTTTATAAAAGCTATTGCCAATAGAAATAGTATTAGTAGCCCTGCATATTTTGTTGAGTACCTGCAAGTGCAGTCTTTGTTGGATGGAGTTATTTCTGTTGTATTCATTTCAATTAATTGTAACGATTTTTAAAAAAAAATATCATACGTCCTCAGTTGTTAAAGAAATTCCGGATTAATATAGAATAATATCATCGGGATTACCTTTAATAATTTGCTTCCGGAGCATGGCTCCGTCGTTCGAAAATAGAAATTCGTATTTTGCAAGCTTACCTTTGGGGCTTTTTGTAGAAACAACTATTTCCCAATTCGTATTGAACTGGTTAAGCTTGTTTCTGGCAAGGCTGCCAAATGCTGCATGCACATTTCCTGTTGGCAGGTATTGCTTTTGAATGCGCACAATTTTGTAGCGTTCAAATGCATTGTCAAAATGGTTGGTAATGGCATTTTGTGTTTGAACAGGAATTTCTTCGAAAGAATTTAATTCCTCAATATCTTGCAGTGTATTATTGGAGTTGAATTCGATACTTAGCTTCCTGTCAAAATACTTTAGTTTTATTTCGTACGAAGTATCGTTGTTTGTAACCTCTAAATAGTATTTAATGCTCCGTGCATTTTCGGTGATGGGTTCGACTGCATGCAATGAACGTCCGGGAAACTCATTTTGTCCAATGCGTTTTTCAATCTCTACTTTTTGTGTAGACTGTCCCTCCAAAATTAACGTGCTACTCATTATTATTAATGTAAATGCTAAAATTCTTTTGGGATTCAAAATTAATAAAAATTAATGGTTATCCGTTTTTGTACTCAACTTGCAGCGATTTCAAAATTAACAATTTTTCGTTTAGTGGTTAAGGCCCTTACAGAAAGTACATAAAAAGCCCTGTCCATACAGGGATATGGAAAATTTGCAACCTGAAAATTTATTTATTTATGCGACCTCCTTTCTTTTTTTATTGGGTTTCCCTGAGTGTTCATGAGCAGGAGTTCTCTAAGGTTATAAATCTTAATACCTTATTTGCCGGGTTTTTAGATAAGTTGCAACAGCTTCACACAAATGGATTGTTTCTTTTAGCATTGTAGAAGTGGCTTCATCCCAAATCGCTTTTATTGTCCTTCCGGCTGCCTTTAAGCTTGTTGCAACTTTCTGGCTTTTTTCAACAAGTTGGTTTATTAGATGTGCGATTTGTAATAGCTGATAATAGTTTTGCATTGCCACAAA
>JAQICA010000058.1 GCA_027858775.1 Salinivirgaceae bacterium
TATCCACCGAATGGTGAGGCACTTGGACTATTTAGCCCTGTCTATAAAGTACCACTTACTTCGTTACGCTTGCCGCCAAAATACTCATTTACGAAAAGTAAACTCCGCTTTTGGCGGCTTCGCAAGCCTTGTAATTGCCACTTTCTAAACAGACACAAGGCCTTTTACAAACGTTGCTTAGTTTATAGTCGGGCACTATTTAGTGCCAGCAAGAAAACTACGAAATTCTCAGTCTTTGACAAGAAAGCGCCAAATACAAGGCTTTCGAAGTTTTTGAAACCAAGAAGTTTACAAGTGGTAAATGACTGTTTCAAAAACGAGAGTAACGCAGTAGTTGGCGTTTTCTTACAAAGACTATTTAGTATTTCCATGTCGGTATTTTGTGAGAAACACCAATTTAGTTGAAAACACCCTCGCTGAAAACGTATTTATAGTGAGCCTTACAGACTTTCCCAACAACTGACTCGTGAATTTTAGGTGCAAAAGCGATTCAGTGAAGATCGTTTATTCCAAAAATTATTTAATTTTAATGAAAAATAGCATTCAAGTATTTCAAATGTTCACTTAACTATAAATAATGAAAAGAATTTCTTATCTACTTTTTTTACCCCTATTTGCGCATGCAAGCTATGCGGAAAGCAACAATCCGAATATAGTATTAATAATGGTTGACGATATGGGATACTCCGATATTGGTTGCTACGGAGGCGAAATACCCACGCCAAACATCGATAATTTGGCAAATGAGGGTATTCGTTTTACGCAATTTTACAATACATCGCGCTGTTGTCCAACCAGAGCATCGTTATTAACAGGTTTATACCAACACCAAGTTGGTGTAGGGCATATGACAACGGAAGGCTCCTACAATTTTGATTATGGCACTGATGGTTATCGGGGTCAGTTAAACAGAAATTGTGTTACGTTGCCCGAAGTATTAAAAGAGGCCGGATACAATACGTATATGACAGGTAAATGGCATTTGGGCAGCGATATGGATGATCGTCCGCTGCAACGTGGCTTCGATAAGTACTACGGTTGCCTTCGCGGTGCTTTTAATTATTTTCGTCCCGGCGATAAATATATGTATGGTAACGATCTATTAGAACAACCCGATCCGAAAACTTATTATACTACCGATGCATTTACCGACACTGCCGTTTCATGGATTGATACACGTGATAATACCCAACCATTTTTTCTGTACATGGCATACAACGCGCCACATTGGCCACTACACGCTAAAAAAGAGGATGTCGATAAATTTATAGGAAAGTACATGGAGGGATGGGATGTGTTGCGTCAAAAAAGATTTGAGCGACAAGTTGCTATGGGCCTTTTTGATGAAAGTTTAGGTCTATCGCCCCGCGATACCAATGTTCGTCCGTGGAGTGAAGTGTCAGAGGAACAAAAAATACGTTCGGACCTTCGTATGGCCGTGTATGCAGCACAAATATATTCCATCGACGAAAATGTTGGCAAAATTGTTCGTATGCTAAAACAAAAGGGTGAGCTTAATAATACACTCATAGTTTTTCTTTCGGATAATGGGGCAAGTGCCGAACCCTACAAAGAGTTTGGAGGCGGTAATTTTGAAGATTTAAACAAAGCTGATAAAGGAGGAATTATTTCCATTGGCAGAGGTTGGGCAAATTTGTGCAACACCCCGTTTCAAAAATACAAAAACAACGCTTTCGAAGGCGGAATGGCTACGCCATTTATTGCATGTTGGCCAAATGGAATTTCTAAGGGTATAAAGGGCAAATTTGTTAGCGACGTTTCGCACATTATGGATGTAATGCCTACCATATTAGAGCTTTCAGGGGCTACATATCCAACCATGCGTAATAATGAACTAATAAACGACTATGTCGGAATAAGCTTTGTTCCCTTATTAAAAGAACACAAACGCGAAGAACACAAATATTTGTTTTTTGAACATGAGAATAGGTGTGCAGTGCGTTCGGGCGATTGGAAAATTATATCTAAATACGGCGAATTTAATTGGCTGTTGTACAACATAAAAGAAGATAGAAACGAACAAAAAAATATAGCGTCCACTCACCCTGAAATAGTAGCTGAATTATCAGAAGCATGGAGAAAATGGGCGCTTGAAAAAAAGGTAGTTCCTAAAGGAGATCCTATTGGAAAAGGATACCATTAACATAGAAAAGCAAATGCAGGGAATTGGCGTATGTAAAGATTTCAAGGAAATAAAAAATACTGGCAATGGAAACACTGTCGGTATTTCATTTTCATGGGGACATTGTTTCAGAAATGAGTTTGCCTTAAAAGTGCTTGAGCCGTATGATGGGAATTGAAAATCATGCATTCCTTAAAATATAAATTATGAATTATAAACTATCACGTCCGGTTCTTAGGGGGGAAGGGAGGATTTTACTCCTCCTGACCTACCCGGTGATTTTAGAGGTTGTACCTCAGCTGCCGAGCATATTCAAATGACTAACAATTATATTTAATTAGTGCCCGATGTTCAAGGACCTTATTCAGAGAATAGTAGATTGCTTCACTTCGTTACCAATGGCATATTTTTGTAACAAGCAAAATATCAAATTATTAACAGTACGCCCCCTTCGGGGATCCGTTTCAATTTTTGCCTGTATACCCCGAGTTGGCACTCGGGGTTGTTAAAATTGGCCCCTTGCAGGGACCAACCAGCACTGTCATAA
>JAQICA010000085.1 GCA_027858775.1 Salinivirgaceae bacterium
GAAACTTTTACCGCAATAATGTTTTTGCCTTTTGATATAAATGGAGTGATTTGATAATGGTAGATTCCAAAAGCTCCCTCCATTGGTTGATCCCTACTCACTTCCTGCCCGTTAATCCAGAGTTCGGCTTTGTAATTTATTCCTTCCAGAATTAATTGGTGATGGGTGCCTGAATCCGGGTTATCCAGTACTAATTCTTTTCTGTACCACCAGGGATTTTGAAAAGGAGCGGGATCGATTTTTTCGAGACCCTTGTTGTAATAGATGTCTTCAAACTGCCCGTTTTGCCTCAGTCCGGATAATACTGTTGCCGGAAGCTCAATGGTTTGAAATTGAGTGGGAGAAAAATCAGCTGTTGATACAGTACTGTCGCTGACCGTTGTTTCGCTGGCAGGAAAAAGTTCCCATTCGTTGTTTACGTAGTCATCCTCAATTGGTTGCATGTTTGAATGTGTGCATGAGGCCAAAAACAGGCCAATAAATGTTGTCATCGCCAGGGAGGGGGAAATGTATTTTTTCATCAGATTGCACATTTTTTAGGTATTAGATGCTGATAAATAAGACTAAAAGGTTAAACAAAGGTTGAGAAAATATTTTATAAATGCAACCGCTTGCACAAAAAAATATTTCAAAACATTTTGATGGATCTTTTTCTCTTCATAAATATTGATGTCCGGTAACTAATTAAAGATATTTTTACTCCGTGCAACCATGGATGAAGAACTATTTAGTGCGTGTCTATAAACTAAGCAAAGCAAGTAAAAATTCATGTGTCTGTTCTGAAGGTTCCGTTTACAAGGCTTGCCATTAGCGGAAATGCGGAGTTTACTCGAGTTAATGAGCAATTTCCGCTAATGGCGTAACGCAGTAAACGGGACTTTATGGACAGACACTATTTAGAGCTCGTCTATAAAGTGGGGAAAGTATCTTAGTAATCAGGTGTCTGGTCAGAAAGTGTCAGTTACAAGGCTTGTGAAGCTCGAAAATACGCAGTCCCGATTGTGCTTTTTGTTGGTTTTTTGTCTAAAATAACCTTACAAAAGCTACTTTGGGATGAGTAATTTTCGGGCAAGCGTAACGCAGTAAATGGTACTTTATGGACAGACACTATTTAATATTTGTTGAAAAGAACACTTCAGCCAATTGTTCTAACATTGCATTTCCCTTGTGTTCGACTTACAAACAGAGATTGTTTCACGTCATTGCGAGTGAAACGAAGCAATCTCAGGGAGCATTAAAGATTTCTCCGAAGATTGGTATTGTGTTAATGTTCTATCATGATAGTCCGTTAAATTCTTATAAGGCTCTCTGATTCAGTTATTTGAAGCCAAACGGATTTTTGTGTTAAAATGCAGATTTTTAACATTATATGATTCATCTTAAATCTTATATCTAAAAATCTAACGGTCTATTGCTATCAGTGAATGAGATAAATTAACAACGTGAAATTAAACAACAGTAAATCATAAATTAATAGTTCGTTAAGCTTTTGCAAAAACCTGTCAATCAGCTCTTTACGCCTAGGAGGCTGTTCTTGTTAATATTCGGAATATCAATGCTATACGATTTCTCTAACATCGAACTTCTAAAAATCTAACGATCTATTGATAAATGCGTTTGGTGTAGAGCGTTTTCCGGAGATAGATGAAATTATTGATTATGAAAAGAGCTGTTGCGTATGATTAACTGAAAAGGCTTGATGGTGGTATTGAAATTCTGATCGCGGTTTGTAATTTTTTCCAGAAGAAATTCCATTGATGTACGTCCCATTTCTATTCCCGGTAGTTCTATTGAGGTAATCTGAGGTTCTACAAACCTCAGGGCCGGTTCGCTGGTCAAGGAAACTATAGCCAGATCTTTGGGAATGGAAATATTTAATTCTTTGGCCAGTTTAGAAACTAAAAGAGCCGCAGAACTGTTCGCAGTGATGATGGCATCGGGCTTTAACTCCTGGGAAAACCAGATTTTCATAGCTTCTGTGATATCTTCTTCTGTCAAATCGGAGGATAGGTGAAATTGAGGTTGAAGGGGGAGATTGTTTTTTTTCAGTGCATCTTTAAAAGCCCTGGCATGTTCGGTATAGATGTTGCAACCCAACGGGCCACCCATGTGAGCTAAGTTTTTATTGCCGGAGCGTGCCAGATGAGAAACGCTTTGGGTCATTGCACTGTAATTGTCAGTTATGACCTTTTGGCAAGGAAAATCATAATTGACACGATCAAAAAGAATCAGTGGAATCTCATTTTTTGTAAGGTTATGCAGGTGGTCGGTATTTTTAGTTTCCAGTGAAAGGCAGGCAATAACTCCGTCCACCCGGGTAGCGCTTAGAGTTCGCATTATCTCCTTTTCTTTGGCGACTGAGTCTCTGGTTTGCGCAATTAAAATACGGTAGCCTTTGTTGGAAGCAAGTTCTTCAATGCCATTTACCACCTGGCTATAGAAATGGTTGTTTATGGCCGGGATAACAACGCCAATAGTGTTTGTCGCCCGGCGGGAAAGGCTGGCTGCTATCATATTCAGGTTGTACCCCAGCTGTTCGGCCTTGTCCACTATTTTTTTCTTGGTGGCATCACTAATCTTGCGACTATTGTTCAGTGCTCGAGAAACAGTCGATGGCGCCACATTTAACTCTCGCGCAATGTCATTAATGGTAATTGAAGATTTTGCCATGGGTAGTTTGTCCGATTTGCTGTTATGCAAAATTAACAAAACATATTTATTTTCAGGCCTCTTGGGGAAATTTGCATTGAAACAGATAAAATAATCGGGTTAAAGTGGTACCTTTGCCATTTAGTTTAAAAAAGAAAAGAATTATGTCAGCTGCAAATGAACGTCCCAAAAAGGTAACGACACATGTTTTAAGTGAGATGAAAATGAAAGGTGAGCGAATTTCCATGCTCACTGCTTATGATTATTCATTGGCCGGTATTGTTGATCAGGCCGGCATTGATGTTGTTCTGGTTGGGGACTCTGCTTCCAATGTCATGGCAGGTTGGGAAACCACTTTGCCTATTACGTTGGA
>JAQICA010000178.1 GCA_027858775.1 Salinivirgaceae bacterium
GTTTTTTGTAGTCCACAATTTTATGAAGTGACCCAATACTACTCTCTTTTACCTATAAAGTATTTCTATTATTCTAAATATGGCTGCAAACATTTTGTGTTTTGCAGCCTTTTTTTTGCGTTTTTGTGCTCTAATCGCCCTGCTTGTTAATACGTTGTTAAACTATTGCAAAATTGCAAAAAAATTCATAAGAGAATTCTGTGGTCATACGTTGTTTTTTGTCTTTTGGTTAGACTAGTATTTATTCATATTTCGATTAGGCCATCCTATAACGGCGTTTATTTTTAAGATGGGTAAAGTAGCGCAAGCTTTTGTATACTGCGATTTGGTATAGATATTTAACTATAGGCATCAAACTTTATATTTATAAGAATGTTTGTATACGCACACTAGTGTTCTAGAAAAAAGGAGAGGAACAGAACAGAAAAGCTAGTGGAGACCAAAAACACACTGAAACAATATTTAGAACAAGCTCCTTACGGGGTATTGGTGGTCGATAAAGCGTGTAATATTGTCTCTTCTAATCGCGAAGCTCAGTTTATTACCGGTGTTCGGGATCCGGAACACAGAGCACTTACGCTGCACGACCTTATTGTTGAACAAGATATTGAACAAGCCTGCGCATGTTTTAATCAGCTTGAAGATCGCAATTATGCAAGTACCATTGTTCCATTTGGGAAGCGATTAAAAAACCCGCGCACTGTATCGATGAAAATGGTTAGAATTACTGAAGACCGACATGTAATATTTACAAACCGACATTACGCAGCAAAAAGAGAAATCGCTTAAAATCAGACAGCAAAATACTGAACTGAAGGAGCTTAACGCAACTAAAGATAAATTTTTCTCAATTATAGCACACGATATAAAAAACCCGTTTGCAAATCTTCTGGGGTTTGCCCAACTATTAGAGCAAGTACACAATAAAGTGGAGCCCGAAAAGCGCGCAAGCCATATTAAAAATCTGCATCAAAGTGCTAAAAACATATACTCACGGCTCGAAAATTTGCTCACATGGTCGCGTTTACAACGGAACATTGTAAAACAAAACATTACACAGGTTTATATTGAGCCGGTTATAAATGAAACTATTCTCTTACTGAAGCAAATGGCTGATGCCAAAAATATTTCGCTTGTTCAGTCAAACACTGAAGAATATTTGGTGGAGGCCGATGTAAATATGTTAGAAACCACACTTCGAAACCAGGTAAGTAATGCAATAAAGTATACCCCCAATGGCGGAAAGGTTACGATTGGCTACGAGCCTTACAAAAACAATCAACTAAGACTTTCGGTTGCCGACACCGGAGTTGGCATAAATGAAGCGCATCAGCGAAAGCTGTTTAAAATAGATGAAAGCTTCACACGTGTAGGAACCAATGGCGAGGATGGAACATGGCTTGGCCTGATTTTGTGTAAAGAGTTTGTGGAGAAAAATAGTGGTGAAATATGGCTTGAAAGTAAATTAAACCAGGGTAGTACGTTCTATTTTACAGTTCCATTGAGTATAATGCCCCTACAGCCAGTAAGCTTCCAACCCTCATTGTGGTAATGAATTGTTTATCGGGCAAAAAAACGTAATTTAGCGGTCGCAAATTATTGTTCAATCTTATAAACATCATAAATAAATGGGACGCGCATTTGAATACCGCCGTGCGGCGAAAGAAAAACGTTGGGACAAGATGTCAAAAATTTTCCCAAAACTGGGAAAGGCAATTACTGTGGCTGCAAAAGAAGGTGGAACCGATCCGGAAATGAATGCCAAGCTGCGTAGTGCCATACAAAATGCTAAGGCTCAAAACATGCCTAAAGACAATATCGAAAATGCCATTAAACGAGCCGATGGTAAAGATGCAGAGAGCTATACAACGGTTAACTACGAAGGGAAAGGTCCACATGGTGTTTTGGTTTTTGTAGAATGTATGACCGATAATACCATGCGCACCGTAGCCAATGTGAAGTCGTATTTCAATAAAGCCGGAGGCAGCATGGTTCCCAATGGCTCGCTGGAGTTTCTTTTCGGCAGAAAAGCCGTGGTTCAGTTCGAAAAAACCGACAATATCGATATCGACGAGCTGGAGCTGGAATTTATCGATGCCGGATTGGAAGAGATTGAAGAAAACGATGGAATGGTATATGCTTACGCAGATTACACCAACTTTGGCGATTTAACCCATGCCATTGAAAACAAAGGCATCGAAATAAAAAAGGCAAACCTGCAACGCATTCCAAACAGTCCGGTAGAATTTACCGATGAGCAGTTAGAAGATATCGAAAAAATGCTCGACAAATTGGAAGAAGACGACGATGTACAGGAAGTTTTTACCAATATTGCATAAATAAACATGCTCACAAAAGTGAGTCTTCTTGGTAACAAGAAATAGTCAAAAGGGTTTTGCACCTCGCAAAACCCTTTAACTATTTGTAGCTTTTTATTTCGGTGAGAATTTCATCATAAGTGAGAGAAATAATTTTTCAAGAAAAAAGAAAATGGACGGACAAAACAGAGCGAATATTAAATCAGGCATGGAGGTGGCAATTGTTACCAAGGAAGATCAACGGTCAGGAAAAATCACTCACGGAATTGTAAAGCAAATTCTTACCAATAGTGCCCACCATCCACATGGAATAAAAGTTCGATTAACGTCGGGGAAGGTTGGCAGGGTGAAAGAAATCAATGCAACTAAGGAATAAGTATTAATGAATCAGTACTCGTAAACATGAAGTTTGAACAATACAGTTTTTCAAAAGTAATAAAAGATAACCTCAGGGAACTTGGCTACAAGCGACCCACAGATATCCAGTATAAATCCATTCCGCCTATTATGCGCGGCGAGGATGTGCTGGCAGTGGCGCAAACCGGAACAGGAAAAACCGTGGCATTTGCATTGCCGGTTATACAAATGTTATCTACCCACGGGAGAGGGCGCGACCAACACGCAGTGCGATGTGTTGTTATGGTACCAACCCATGAGCTTGCCATACAAGTAAGCGGCGTATTTAAGGAATTGGCTGCCGGAACATCTGTAAAAATTGAAGGAATATACGGCGGCACTGATCAAGATCCGCAAATCGTAAACCTGAATCAAGGTGTAGATGTAGTTGTGGCTACGCCCGGCCGGTTATTTGATTTGGAGAGTCAGGGACACCTGTCACTAAGGGCTGTTGAAACTCTTATTCTCGATGAGGCAGACCATATGCTGGAGCTGGGTTTTAAGCACGACATGACCCAACTCATTAAAAAACTACCCACCAGAAGGCAAGTATTGTTTTTTTCAGCTACCATAAACAAACAAGTTAAAGATGCTGCCTATTCATTGGTTCATAAAGCTGTCCGCATACAAATTTCACCAAACGATCCGGTATCAAAAAACATTGAACATTCGGTTGCCTTTATTGAGATGGACGATAAAAGGTTTTTTCTGGAACGCATAATCCGTGAAGATCCCGATTGTAAGATATTGGTTTTTGTGCGCACAAAGGTTAGAGCAGAGCGAGTTATGAAGGCCCTCGAGCGGGTTCGGTTGCTAAGCCAAACTATTCATAGCGATAAAGACCAAAGTCAGCGAAACCAAGTGATGAAAAAGTTTGTTTCAGGCGAGAATAAAGTACTGATTACCACAGACGTAAGTGCGCGGGGGATTGACATTCCCGATGTGGATATTGTAATTAATTATGACTTACCCGAAGAAACAGAAAACTATGTGCACCGCGTGGGGCGTACAGGTCGTGGTCAAAAAAAAGGAGTAGCCATTGCTTTTTGCAGTACCGAAGAAAAAGACCAACTTTTAGCCATTGAAGCATTCCTTAACCAAAAAATTGCACAAATCGATATTGAGAAAGGAACTTACAAAGATACAGTTAAAATGTCGGGCGACTTAGAAGAGGACTGGAAGTCGCTAATGAAAGAGGACAAGTCAGATCAGCGATCGAAGAAAAAGAAGAAGGGCCGAAAATAGCTGCCATTGATATTTTAAATACAAAACACAGATTTAGTTAATACCTGCTGTTTCCAGAATTCTGCAAAGAAATATATTTTTGCTCAAAAATGGTTGTGGAATTTAGTGATAACAAAAATACCCCGGAGAGTTCGGTTAAGGGCAGAATTCTTTGGGGTATTTGTAGCTTTTTATTCCAGAAAATTTTCACTGTTTCGGTGTGTACAAATTCTATATAGCATTGCGAGTTGCATGCCGCAATAGATCGCTTCATAATGTTGAGGCTGCTTTTATGAACCTTGAGAACGATCTTAAGTTTTACAGCTTTTTCAAATGAGCCACAACTATGGTTGCGGATTTCGATTATTTACATCAATTTCTTTTTGGGCATAGCCCAATACGTACCAGACCACCAATAAATTCTAATTTTAAAATAATGCCATTATCCCAAATGGGGACTGACGTATATGTCGAAAACGAAAATGTGGTTATACCAATAATGAGCGCAGGAATCCAATTCAAATTGTTGAGTTGTCCAATGCCAACACCTACTCACTATGTATCGATGCTCGGGGCTAATGCCAAACTCTGTAGCATTACAGTAGTTGAGAGACAAAAGCTTGCGGATACGTGGCAAATGAAGAACCGTAGCGAAGCGGAGCTCCACGAAGTCAAAATTAAATTCAAGCGGTGTACAAAAATGGATATGTACATTTTTTAAAAAATTGCTGATTTTGCTGCGGAATTTCCTTGTGTTATTTCCTTTTTGATTATTCTCAATTCTTTCCGCCGATTTTAAATTCCCGATTTGCAAATGTGAAAACAATGTATGATAAATGATGAAAATATAATTAAGTTTATGGCTTAAAAAGGGAAATTAAAGATGTTATGCACGATAAATTGAAATGACTATTGTAGCCGTCTTTATTTTGAGCGTTGCAATTTTTATAAAAATTAATTTGCAAGAACACTAAAAATCAACAAAATACGGGACTCATGATTTTTTTAAATGATTTAATATTAAAATAAATAATTGAAAAAGCCTGTAGAAGTAAAATATTTATACTATTATTGTGCACAAAACAGTCTAATTATTTATTATCCTAAAAACAAGTTTTTATGAAAAGTATTACATTTCGCTTTATGCTGATAATGGCTATGGCCTTATTTTCAGCTCAATCATTCGCTGTAACAGCGTTCCCGGAACAAATTAATTTTAAACAGCCCGATGGCAAATCTCTCACAATTCAAATGATGGGCGATGAGTTTATGCATTGGGCAAAAACATCTGATGGATATACCATTATGTTCAATAAGGATGGTTTTTACGAGTACGCAACCCTTGATCAAAAAGGAGATATGATTCCTTCAGGCGTTGTTGCTACCGATCCGGAAAACCGAAAAGGTAAAGATCAGGCATTTGTTAGTCAGTTGACAAAAGATTTATTTTATAGTAAGAGTCAACTTTCAGTTTTGGAATCGATAAAACAAATGCGCGATAAAGAAGCAAAGGCAAGCAAAGCCTTTCCAACAACAGGTAATCGAAGGCTTATCGTTATTCTAATGAGTACACCAGACAAGCCATTTACAAAAACAAGAAATGAATTTAATAACCTGTTCAATCAAATTGGTTATAATGCTGAAGGGGGCATGGGTAGTGTAAAGGATTTATATTCTGAAAACTCCCGGGGACAGTTAAACCTGACAACCGATGTGGTAGGCCCCTATACCGCAAACCAAAACATGGCATATTATGGAAATAATACAAATGGAAATGCCAGGGCATTAATTAGTGAAGCTATTAATAAAGCTAATCCTATAGTTAATTACGCAAATTACGATAATGATAATGATGGAAATGTTGATGGTATCTATGTAATTTTTGCCGGACACGGTGAAGAAGCTGGTGGAGGTGCTGATTGTATCTGGTCTCATAAATGGGGAATTTCTCCAGTTTATTTAGATGGAGTGAGAATTTCAACTTATGCCTGTTCCCCGGAACTTAGAGGTGCATTTGGCACGAGCATAACCCACATTGGTGTTATTTGTCATGAATTTGGACATGTAATGGGTTCCAGAGATTTTTATGATACAAACGGTTCAGCCGGAGGTGCATTTACAGGCACCGGAAGTTGGGATTTAATGGCCGGAGGTAGCTGGAATGGCGGTGGCGCAACACCTGCACATCATAACCCGTACAATAAGATTTACTTATTTAATTGGGCTACGGCTAAAACACTAACTAGTAGCGAGACAGTAACTTTACACAATGCTGAATATAATAATTCGTATTACAGAATTAATACCCGGACTGCTAATGAGTATTTTCTTCTCGAAAATCGGCAAAAAGTTGGCTTTGACGTGGGTCTTGCCGGGCACGGATTGGTTGTTTTTCATGTAAATGGAAATAACTTATCAAATCAATCGTACCCACAAGGACTGTATCCAGTGTGTGCAAGCGCCACAACCAACCCTACCTACTATCAGGCATCTTATGGCCGAATAAACAGTGGAGGGTGTCCTTTTCCGGGCACTACAAATAAAACAGCTCTTACAGATGTAACAATTCCAAACATGAAGTCGTGGGCAGGAGCAAATACCAATAAGCCCATTACAAATATTGTAGAATCAAATGGAGTAATTTCTTTTGATTTTATGGGTGGAGGAGTTGAACTTCGGGATCCTGAAAACCCTGCAAATGCTGTAAATGGTTTGGATTATGCCTATTATCAGGGAATCTGGAATGCACTACCAAACTTTAATTCCTTAACGGCTATCCAAACAGGAACCATCAACAACTTCAATATTAGCGGTGCTTTACAAAGAGACAATTATGGTTTCGTGTTTACCGGATATATAAATGTTCCTTCAAATGGAACGTACACTTTCTACACCAACTCTGATGATGGAAGTAAGCTTTTTATAGGTACAACTGAAGTAGTAGCAAATGATGGATTGCATGGCACAATAGAAAAGTCTGGTCAAATTGGACTAAAAGCCGGAAAGCATGCTGTAAGAGTTGAATTCTTCGAAAGAACTTCCAGTAGCGTTCTGCAGGTTCGTTACCAGGGCCCTGGAGTCAGAAAGCAGTTGATTCCAAATAGCGCACTGTATCGCGTTCCGGTATTCCATAGGCTAATTGTTGAAAATGGAATCGGAGATGGTAATTACGAAGCAGGACATGCTGTAGCAATAAGAGCCAATAATGCACCTGCAGGAAAAGTATTCGATAAGTGGGAGACAAACGCAGGAAGTCCAACAATTGCAGATATTCATGCAATGAATACTTCTTTAACAATGCCCGACAACACAGCAAAAGTAACTGCTACCTATAAGAATGTAGTTGCATTTGGAACAGGAAAAATTACCCGGGAGGTTTGGACTGGAATAAGCGGATCCACAATTGCTGATTTGACACAAAGTATCAATTATCCCAATTATCCGAATATCACAAATGAACTAACAAGGTTCGAAGCTCCTACGAATTGGGCCGATAACTATGGTACACGTATCATTGGCTACCTACATGCCCCTATCACCGGAGTCTACACATTCTGGATTGCTTCTGACGATAATGGAGAGCTTTGGCTAAGCACAACAGATTCGCCAAACAATAAACGAAGAATTGCGTACGTACCGGGTTGGACAAATTCACGTCAGTGGACAAGATTCGCTCAGCAAAAATCGGTAACAATTGAACTCGTAGCCGGTCAACGATATTACATCGAAGCTCTACAAAAAGAAGGTGGCGGTGGCGATAATCTGGCTGTAGCCTGGCAACTTCCGGGAGGATCTCTTGAAGTAATTCCGGGAGCACACCTGTCACCTTATAGCATTCCTGAATATGCTTTAACAGTTGATAATGGATATGGAGACGGCAACTACGAAGCAGGTGAAATTGTAACAATTTTAGCTAACAGAGCTCCTGCAGGAAAAGTGTTTGATAAATGGGTGAAAAACACAGGAAACCCCACAATTGCAAACATTAATGCGGCAAGTACCAGTATTACAATGCCTGCTAATGCAGCAAAAGTAACAGCAACTTACAAGGAAGCAGAAACACCCAAAAACCTTGTTTTGCCTTCTAATGGCGGTGTTTTAAGAAGTTATACGTCACAATACAGTAGTTATTTTGGGGCTTCAAAATTAACTGATGGAATAACAACCGACGATGGATGGTTTAGTGCCTATATGCCAGGGGTTCAGGAGTTTGTTTATTCATTTAGTGGCAACAGAAATGCAACATTGGATAATGCCGTTATACATAGCGGAAGAGCAGGAAATTATTATTATAGTAAAGATGTAGAAGTTTGGGTTTCTGCTAATGGTATAGATTATACAAAAGTTGGAGAAACTACCCTTGCATATGGATATAACTCAAGAACAATAGACCTTGGCGGCATAACCGCTGCTCGAGTAAAGCTTAAAATTACAAGCGGTTACAGAGTATACTATTGGGAGCTTGGCGAATTTGTTGTGAATGGCATCTTATCTACAAGTAAAAATACAACAATAGATGAGAGGTCTGATGAAGCTATTACAGAACAATACCCATTAGAAGAAGAAATAATAGATGGATCCAGGTTAGAAGTTATTAAGCTCTATCCGAACCCTGCAAAAGAAGAATTGAACATTGTTGTTCCATTTGAAGATGCACTTATTAAAATAATAGATGCTACAGGCTCTATTGTAAAAGAAGTTAAATTTTATGAAAGAGAAAATAGACTGAATATTTCTGATTTGCCAATTGGAATCTATATGATTTATGTGGAAAATGACGAAGGAGTTTTTACGGAAAGATTTATTAAGCAATAAATTGTGCAATAGTAATTAACCCAAATAAGGAGTGTCTGTTTACAGACACTCCTTATTGTATAATAGAGAAATTTGAGTGTAAGCTAAAATATATTTTTGTACCGGTAGGGCATATAAGAAAACACATGAAATTTTGGCGAAGCCTTCGCACATTGCACACAGTTGCAATTCGCACAAATGCACAATCGAAAATTGCAATAGAGCATCTCTGTCTACCATCACTTTTTTGCCGATCCCCCCAAAACTAGTTTTTTCGGAAGCAACAGTGCTCCGCATGACCCCAAAATGCAAATTTTTCATCTATAACTTACTGGTTATCAGCAGTGGATTTTTAGAGCATCGTTGTGGTGCACAAAACAGGAAAGTAGCTGAAAACCAAATAGGACCATTTTTAGACCGAGCTCAGATAATGTAAACGAATCAAGAGAAGTTTAGTAAACCAAAGGCTAATGCTATATTTGTAAAAATATAATCCAATAAATTGTGCCAAAAACTGATTTGCTTCTCATAACGCCGCCGTTTATTCAGACAAATAGTCCTTATCCGGCTACACCTGCATTAAAAGGATTCTTGAATTTATACCAATATAGGGTTGAGCAACTCGATTTGAGTATTGAGTGTTTACTTCAAATGCTTTCGAAAAAGGGGTTAACAGATATTTTTCAGCTGGCAGAACAGCAAGATTTATCGGGAAATGCAGCGGATATTTACGCGCAAAAAGATCAATATATCAGATACATTGACGGTGTAGTATCATTCTTACAAGGTAAATACCAGACCTTTGCTTATAATATTAACAATGGCATATTACCGGAAGCTGGTCGGTTCAATATTCAACAAGATTTGGAGTGGCACTTTGGTACCGATGGCATTTTGGATAAAGCACGTTTTCTGGCCACACTTTTTATTGAAGACCTGGGCGATTTTATTGCCGAAGCTATCGATACACGATTTGGTTTTAGTCGCTATGCAGAACGCATTGCTCTAAATATTACAGATTTTAGTGATATATTAGACTCACTCGCGACCGAAACCTACATTACAAAACTTATGTATAGCATACTGAGGCGGCGCATAAGTGAAACAAAACCTGCGGTGATTGGTTTTACAATTCCTTTTCCGGGCAACTTCCTAATGGCCTTAAAGTCGGCCCAATATATAAAAAAACACTTCCCCGACATTAAAATTATGATGGGTGGAGGGTATGTTAATACAGAACTACGCCTGCTAAATGAACCTCGCTTGTTTCATTTTACAGATTTTGTTTGTCTTGATGATGGCGAACTTACAACATTGAAAATCTTAGATTATATCATAAATAATAAAAAAGATTTAGTTCGAACATTTTGTCTGAATAACGGAAACGTGGAGTATTACAACAACTCGTCGCTTAACGATTTTGCGCATAATAATATTGGAACACCCGACTTTTCAGGCCTGCCTGTTGATAAGTATTTTTCGGTTGCTGAAACCACCAATGCTATGCATAACATGTGGACAAACGGCTATTGGAATAAAATGACGCTTGCACATGGTTGTTATTGGCATAAATGTTCGTTTTGCGATACGTCATTGGATTATATTAGGCGTTATAGCGGAGCAAGCGCAGTTGAATTAGTAAATCGAATTGAAAGCATTATTGAACAAACCAACCATCGCGGATTTCACTTTACCGATGAGGCCGCTCCACCTGCTTTGCTCAAAAAGTTGGCAAAAGAACTTATTTCACGAGAAGTAACAATTACCTGGTGGACAAATATTCGTTTTGAATCGGCCTTTGATGGCGAACTATGTGAACTCCTGGCAGCGTCTGGCTGTATTGCTGTTTCAGGTGGGCTTGAAGTGGCTTCGGATCGTTTGTTAAAAAAAATGAATAAAGGTGTTACGTTGGAAACTGTTGCCAAAGCTTCGGCATCTTTCCAACAAGCCGGAATAATGATCCACGCTTACCTGATGTATGGATTCCCAACCCAAACTGCACAAGAGATTATAGATTCGCTTGAGGTTGTGCGGCAAATGTTCGAATTAGGGTTAATAAACAGCGGATTTTGGCATCAGTTTGCTATGACTGTTCATAGCCCCGTAGGTATAAATCCAGAGACCTATGGTGTTAAACGATTGCCACTGCCAACGAATGTGTTTGCTCAAAATGGATGTGAACATGTCGACCCGACAAATTGCCGCTATGAAGATTATAGCGAGGGGTTGAGCAAATCATTGTATAATTTTATACACAACATTGGTATTGATATGGATTTGTCTGAATGGTTTAACTTCAAAGTTCCCCGAACCCAAATACCGCGCAATTTTGTAGAAAAGTTTTTTGATTTTAGCTGAGCTATATACTACTCAAATCGACTACAAAGTGGAAGTGTTTAGTAAGAAAATGAAGTTTATTGAGAGACGCTACATGTGTGTGGTTAAACACATTGCCATGCATGGGATTTGGAACTTTTGGTTTGATATGGGAGAAAATCCAAGACTTATCGGGCTTGGATTTTTTAGATATTATTCGTATGTTTATGGTAACTAATTATGGTTATTCGTTTTGTACCCAAATTGAATTTAATTTTCTTCTTATTGGGTGCTTTTTAGGTGCAAAATGGATATTCATTTAAGTAATTCATTCATTAAAAAACCGGGATATGCCAAAGACAATCACATTTAATGAACTCAGGAAAGTTAAAGACCAGTTGCCTGATGGTACTATGCGTGTCATTGCAGAGAAACTGAACTTGAATCCGGAAACTGTAAGGAACTATTTTGGAGGAACCAAATGGGAAAAAGGTGAATCTGTAGGTTTCCATGTTGAACAGGGGCCCGATGGAGGCATTGTTGTACTTGACGATACCACTATACTTGACTTAGCATACGAAATTATCGAAAAGTCGAAATCAGAAGTATAGTCAAAAAATTATGTGAGCAAGAACCGCTCAGTTTTGAAGTTTTAACAAAGGCAGGGATTTCTTCTCTGCCTTTGTTCGTTTCTGTTGACAAGTAGACACTGTAAGCATACCCTGTTTTTGATTTCAGATAACCGCATAAAAATCTATGCAGCCATGCCTCAATCCCATTCGGATTGAACGTTTAAAGAATATTGAACCACAAGCGGAAACCAGGCTCCGGAGAAATTGAACTTATGAATTTCTGGACGAAAGAATAGTCCCAAACCAATAAAAACACGAAGAAAAAATACCTTTTCCTTCGATGAACCCCAAAACGGACAGACTAAAAGAACTTCATTTTGGAGAATTTGATGAAAGTATTTATGGAAAAAAGTAAAACCAGTTGCTAATAATCAGCCATCAATCACACGTATGATCCGGGGGACTCTACTCACGGTAATCCGGGAGAAGTTGTAGATTTCCCCGGTGTTTTTATGAGTAGATAGAACACTACGCCTGTGGGTTTAGTTGCCTTGCAACTGCCCAAAGCCAATAACCTGCATAATCTGTATTAAGTATTCCGTTTTTTCTTTTCATAACTGTAATTCCGTTTCTCGAGATAGACGATAAAACCAAAATAATGCCGAGCTCACGCTCAAAATGCTACTATATTAAATAAAGAATTTTAAAAAAAAAGGACAGCATTTTGGAGCCAATTAAAGGTTGGCACATTATGTTTTGCAAAAAACTTGCAGAATTCTTTTTTGCTGATTATAAATTAGTTAACATTGCTGTTATTAATGAAAAAATAAAAAGTCATGAAAAAAATTACAGTATTATTGGGGATCAGGCACTACTGCAGATGATGCTTTGGATGAAGGGTTAAGTGGCCCCTATACAAGACAATAAAATAGTTTAAAATCGTCGCTGAGTTGAACAGGAAAATATAGCTTTAGATAACGTGTAAGAACCTGTGAAAATTTACGCATGGCATGCACAAACATGCTAAGAAGTCAAATAGTAGGAAAAACGTGCCAGGCGTTCAGGAAAGCTTAAAATAGAAATGCACAGACATTCCAGCACTGCAATATTTTACTAAACAACCATAATATCTGTGTTTATGCATACAATTACAGAAAGCGATATTAATTTAGTTTACAATCTGTTTTCACAAATCACAGCGGTAACGAAAGCAGATATTGAGCATATGCTAGTCTACCTTAAAAAGGCTAAATATGAAAAGAACGAAAAAATCCTGGATGTCGGGCAAACAGAAACACGCATAAACTTTGTAACTCAAGGAATAGTGCATATGTACACGTATATTGATGGTGAAGATTTCACCATCAATATTTCTTTACCCGGGATGCTTTTTAATTCACTTGACAGCTATTTACTTACAAAGCCAGCGAGCGTAATCCAGAAAGCTATTTCAGATGTAGAAATAATATTTTTGGAAAAAGCAGATGTCGAGCATTTGATGCGAAAAAACAATACATTTTGTTATGCCTATGCAAAATTATTTGAATATGTATTAAGTGTGCGAGAACAACGAACTCTTATGTTACAATACAAAGACGCCAGCAAAAGGTTTAATCATTTTATTAATTTAATACCTGAGGCCAAATTGTATTTACAAGAAGTCCCACAAAAACTAATTGCCGGCTATTTAGGTCTTGCCCCCGAGACTTTCTGCAGGGTTAAAAATCAATATTTAAAAGGGCAATAGTGTTTATTGATTCAAATCAATAAAATAGTTTTTTATTTTGTGTTTTTTTGTGAAAAAAAAATTATCCATCATGAAAAAACTAACAATCAGCCTTTTATTCGTACTTTTTTTAAGTCAATTTCTATTTGCCCAACAGAATAGTTCAACAACAGTCAATTATTATTTATGGGGAAATGCAACCTATAATAGCATTGGTGGCGACTTTGACGGCAAGGGATCATACAATGTCGAAGAGCTTGGCGATAATACGATTATTATACCTGACTATGGTTCTTCAGTTGGTTGGGAAATAGGCTTTGGCGCCTCTGCGGGCAATCATTGGATTGACGTAGCATTAGGCTATACAGCATACAGCAACGCTACAACTGAAGTAAATTCAAATTTTGGAGCAGATGAAGAAATTATAGATGCCTATCTCGGATACTATGAAGGAAATTACGGGTACCGTTTTCTAGATACAAAGCGATTTGACGCATATGGTATAGTAGGCTTAGGCGTAAATACAAAATCGTCTAATAGAACTTACATAGCTCACTTTTCCTCAGGTATTACAAAGTATGAAGATATTAATGTAAATTTTGGCATTAATATGAAATATTATGTAACAAAAAGAGTTTTCTTGAATTCCTCCATATTATACAAGATCTCAAATCATAGTACTGTTGAAGTTTCTGCCTCATCTATAGGAGATCATAGTATTTCAAGTTTGAATGGAAGTTGGCTTTCAGTAAACCTTGGGTTAGGAGTTAAACTTGGAAAAACAGAATCGCTATGAAATAATACCTGAGAAGAATCATCAGGAATCCAATCATGCATAACAAGCACCTGATTAATAATGTATTATAGCTACCACGAATCAAAAAAAACTATTACTTCCGTTCATTTGACCGGAAGTAATAGTTTTTTTCGTATGAACTTTTTAAAAGGTTCCATCAGCAATAATTGTATGTAAAGTAAAACCCCTCACAATGAAAAAAATTATTCTAGTATTATTTAGTATTATTTCCATTGCAACCTTTTCTCAGGTTAGTTATGTTGCACCAACCTCAGCCGGAACAGGCGATGGATCTTCGTGGGCAAATGCTACTAATGATATTCAATCGGCAATAAATATAATTGAAGCATTGGGTTCGGGGCAGGTTTGGGTACAAGCCGGCACATATACATTAGATGCAACACTTAGTTTAAAAGAAAACGTTGAAGTATATGGCGGATTTGTTGGGAATGAGACATTGTTGACAGAGCGTGATTTTTTAAACAACATAAGTATTTTGAAGGGGAATATCACAAGTAATCCTATTTTGAGAACGAACAACTCAGAGGGTAAACTTGATGGCTTTACTTTTGAACAAGGTTTAGGGACAAACGGAATACAAATGTCTACGTCCTCTAATTCCGTAAATGTTGAAATATCAAATTGTATTTTTAGCGATTTTACAGGTAACAGTTCCTGCATTATTTTAAGTGCATCTACTAATCCGCTTTCTCCGACTATTCAAAATTGTTACTTCTCTGATAATAATTCCAGCACTAACGGTGCTGCAATCAGTATTAGTGTTTACTCAGGGGCAACATACAATGGAATTATTTCAAACAATCAATTCATAAACAACACTTCTTCAAACAATGGCGGAGCTGTAAGTTTGTATTCTTATGCCGTAGCAAACGGCACAATAAGCAACAATGTATTTAAGTACAACAAATCAACAAACGAAGGTGCTGCATTATATATGATTGCCTATTCGGGAGATGTGAATACCGAAGTAAGTTACAATACATTTGCACACAACGTTGCCGAAGAAGAAGGTGGAGCCATTCACATACATGCACGTGATGGCGTAATGAACCCCTTTATTAATGCAAACACAATATACAACAACTCAGCAAAATCCGGGGGAGCCATTCATAATGTTACACGCACAGCCACATCAACACCTGTAATTTCTAATAATGTAATTTTCAATAATACTTCAAATGATGGAGGAGGTGCAATTTTTATACGGGACTGGTCAGAGTACACTTGCACCATTGAGGCAAAACTAATAAACAACACCATAGTAAACAATTATTCAGGTGGTATTGTGTTATACCTACATGGAGCTGGCACACATACTACAACCTTATCTAATTGCATTTTGTGGAATAATGAAACTGCACACATAGGCGATCAATTAAGCACATCAGGAGTAACTCCGGTTTATACCAATTGTAATATCATGGGAGGTGAGCGAGATATGACCGTAGATGAAGACGATGACCAAATTATAGATACCAACCCATATCCAACAAATTCAATAAGCTGTAATCCCGCATTTATCAATCCGGTAAGCTTTAGCGGAAATGCTAAAACCGCAGCAGACAGCCTCGAACTTGAATCTGCAAATTGGAACCTTCAGCAAATATCATCATGTATAAATAGGGCAGATGCCTCACTATTGTTACCACAAATAGACACAGACATACTGGGGAACGACAGAACATTGAATGGCACTCCCGATATAGGAGCTTACGAATATAACGGAAGTTTACCCGCAGCTCCGGTATTAAGTAATTACACTACCCCTGTGAGCCTACCAATTTTAGCTGGCGACGATAATATAATTGAGGTACAAGCAAGCAACACAAGCGGATTCCGCTGGCAAATATTTAACGGAAGCATTTGGGAATATTTACGCGACACGATGCCTTTCTACGGTACAGGCTTATCGGAGTTAAAACTTTTTGATATCGGAATGGAATACGATAATGCAGTATTGAGATGCGAAGTATTTAATGCAACAGGAACAATCTACACTGCTGATATTACGCTCGATATGGAGGTTTACCCTAATAATGTGATATATGTAACAGAAAACGGAGCAAACAGCGCAGACGGAACAAGTTGGGCCAATGCTTTGCCGAAAGAAAAAATACAATCCGCAATCTGGATGATGAACCACCGAAACGGAGGCGAAGTTTGGGTCGCAGCAGGCACTTATTATCCTACTGAAATGAATGGCGTGTATCCATTATCCGAAAAACGATACAATACCATTCTATTAAAAGATAAAGTTAAACTTTACGGAGGGTTTGCAGGAAATGAATCAAGCTTATCGGAAAGAGATTACAGACAAAACGAAACGATATTGAGTGGTGATATTGGTATTGAAAATGATGTTACTGATAATTCATTTTCCATTGTAATGAGTTATGAGGAGTGCAGTTCGGAAACTTGCATTGACGGATTTACTGTCACCGGAGCAAATTTGGGCAGCGAAGTAAGTTCACCAAGCGGACATGGGGGAGCAATAGCATTATGGTCTTATCTGGGTGTAAACAATACAGTTGTCAGAAATAATATTATTGAAGAAAATAACATGCCCGCACTTGGAGCCGGAATATGTGTAATTGGTTACTATCACGATGCCATGCCATTAATAGAAAACAATATTATAAGAAACAATACAGGTCCCACTGCAGGAATCTATCTATTGACATACAGTGGTTTAATAAATGCCAAATTATATAATAACCTGATTAGTAATAACAATGGAACAGGGCTCAAATGCGAATCAATTTATTCATCTTGTACCGCTGATATTATAAACAACACCATTGTAAATAACCAAACAAACGGAATTGATATCAGCTCCGATACAGAAGTTTGTAACGCTTTAATAACTAATAATATAATATGGGGAAATACGCAAAATTTATATTCCTTAAATTCTACAGCTACTGTTGGATACAATAATATTGACAATGCTGGTAGTAATGTGGTTGTCGATGGTACCGGCGGTTTCACGTACGAACTAGGAAGCTTCGGAGCTACAAATACCTCGGCAAATCCCGAATTTTTGAATCCCTCAGCTACTATAGGACAAGATTTGACAGCAGGAATAAACTGGCATTTGAGCGCATCATCGCCCGGCATCGACAATGGAGATAACAGCTCCGTTCCGGCTACAATAGTATATGATTTAGATGGTAAAAATCGAATATTTGATGGAGACTCAAACGGAAGCTCAAATGTAGATATGGGAGTTTATGAGTATAATGCAAGTAATGATGTAACGCCACCTGAAACGCCAATTTTGGCAGATCTTACGGACCAATGTTCAATATCTGCAACTGCTCCAACAACAACCGATGATTATGCCGGAACGGTAACAGGAACTACAACCGACCCAACAGAATACACCGAGCAAGGAAACTTTGTAATAGCCTGGAATTTTGATGACGGTAATGGAAACAGCATCAACGTGAACCAAAACGTAATAATTACCGACGATACAGATCCCGTAACGCCAACGTTAGCCGACCTGACAGACCAATGTTCAGTAACAGCCACCGCACCAACTACTACCGATAATTGTGCCGGAACAGTTACAGGAACCACAACTGACCCAACAGAATACACAGAGCAAGGAAGTTATGTAATAACCTGGACTTACGACGATGGCAACGGAAATACATCTGAGCAAACACAAAACGTAGTAATCAATGATGTGACGAATCCCGTTCCCGACAACGCCACGTTGGCTGATATTAATGCAGAATGTGAAGTTGCTTCGCTCACTGCACCAACAGCAACTGACAATTGCAGCGGAGAACTAACCGGAACACACAGCGTTGATTTACCAATTACAACATCAACGACCATTACCTGGACGTATGAAGATGGATCAGGAAATACATCGACGCAGCCGCAAGAAGTTATTATTGCCGACCAAACAGCACCAGTTGCTGATTTTGCAGAATTAGACGATATCCCAGCAGAATGCGAAGTAACAAGCTTAACCGCTCCAACCGCCACCGACAACTGCGCCGGAACAATTACGGCTACACATGATGCTACTTTGCCCATTAGCACACAAACAATAATAACCTGGACATACAATGATGGCAACGGAAATACATCTGAGCAAACACAAAATGTGGTAATTAGTGATGTGTCGAATCCCGTTGCCGACAACGCAACATTGGCTGATATTAATGCAGAATGTGAAGTTGCTTCGCTCACTGCGCCAACCGCCACCGACAACTGCGCCGGAACAATTACCGCTACACATGATGCTACCTTGCCCATTAGCACACAAACAATAATAACCTGGACATACAACGATGGAAACGGAAATACATCTGAACAAACACAAAATGTGGTAATTAGTGATGTGTCGAATCCCGTTCCCGACAACGCCACGTTGGCTGA
>JAQICA010000227.1 GCA_027858775.1 Salinivirgaceae bacterium
ACAAGCCTCTTTTATGTCATTTATATTCATTGAACCCCGATTATGAAAATATAAAACAATTGTAATATTTTCTATATCGGGATTTACTCTCATACAATCCATAATTATGATTTTCAATCAATTTATAGATTAATTCGAGTAGAACATTCACCCCAACGCTGGCTCGCCAATTTGATCAGGCCAGCCCGCAGGGGGTAGCTAATAAAATATAACTTACTATGTTTGATTTAAGGTATTGACATAAGTTTCTTTTGCGGGTACCTTCTTAGCTTTTACAAGCGGAATTAAAAGAACTCACGGATGCAGTAATCGATAATTCTTCCATCGCAAGTCCATCTGCATCCGCTCAAACAGCTTTTAATTCAGCGATTGCTTCAAGCTAGAAGGTACCCGCAAAAGAAACTTATGTCAATCCCTAAACTCATGGTTAATAAGGCATTGTTGAGTAAGTACCCCATGCGGGCTGGCCTGATCAACTTGGCGGGCTTGCGTAGGGGTGAATGTTCAATCAATATAAATGACATAAAAGAGGCTTGTTCAGCTTTTATATGTCATTTAATTTATTGAACAGGGCGGGTTGAAGCGTAATTTGATCTTGACTTTTTTGTATCTTTTTTTGTTAAGAAAAAAAGATTAGTTAAAAAGAGTCCGCAACTTTCTCAACTGATTGGTAATAACTACGAAAGTTTAGTTATTACAGCTCTAGATGTTTCCAGTCTTTTTTAATACTACTACTTATGTTAACCTTTGGATTTTGCTCTTTTCCGTTGATAATTGATTGCCGGGTTACATTTTGTCTAATGTACTCGTACAAATCGCCCAAAGAAACCATTCCTTTACTTTCTTTAAGTTTCTTCATTAAAAAGTACGAGAACAAACCATGATTTTGTTCATCAAACGGGTGCGCTGTTTCGTCGCCGGAAACGGCAGAAAATACAATGAGGTTTCCTTTTTTTACTTCCGTTTCTCGTGGTTTTATGCGTACGCCACGCCCAGAGGCCAGCATTCCGTCTCTGGCTGCACCACTAAAGCATGCATCAAAAAATACTAAAACACGTTTAGAGGGGTGCTCTGAAAGGGATTTATAAATTTCATCGGTAGAAATGGCTGTTCGTACTTGCGATGCATTGCCATCGACGGGTAAGAGGAACGTTTTTTTGGTGCTTTCATCGGGCATGCCGTGTCCGGCGTAGTAAAAAATAATGGTTGCATCATTGCCAAACGCTTTTTGTACGTTGCTTAACCAGTCGAGTTCCCCAAGCATTTTGCCATAAGTGGCATCTATAAACAGATGTGCCTGTTTTTCGGGTACTCCCAGTGTTTTTGTTATGTATTGGTAAAAAACACGGGCGTCGTTTTTTGCAAATTTCACCGGTATTTCATTGTGGTAGTTTTCATTTCCAATTATCACCGCAAACGTGTGTTCTCTTTTACGTTTTCCGGCAGGTATTGAATTGGCAATATCAGAAGTATAAACAACTTCTTCAGTTGGAATGTGTTTTTCTTCGGGGGAGTTGGAATTGGCAGTATTGTGCTGTTCCATAGGTTTTTCGCTGGCTTTGAGTTCGGTCATCAAATCTTCCCAATTTACTTTATCAATAGCCTCGTTAAGCGCCATAACTACTGTGTTTGCTCCTTGCTGGTAGTCTTTGGGGCTGGCTTTTGTCTTTTTAAAGCCCATGGTTGATTGCTGATATATGGTCGTATTTTGATGTTTAAGGGCAACATCTACTTTTACAGACCCGGTCCATCCCCCGCCGGAAAGGTAGTTTACTTCAAATTGGTCGACCAGAATAGTTAGTGTGTTTGCTGACTGTGAAGATACCGGAATGTTGTTTTTTGCAAAAAACCGATTGACTTCTTGTTTAATAAAGGTTGCTACATTGGTGTTAGGTTGTAAAACAGGCGTAAATACAGGGTTTGCATCGTAGCGTTTCAGGAGGTTATCGTGGGTTTTAATATTCACATCAATTATTAAATTAATTGGATGTTGGTTCTTTAAAAAAAGATGGTTTCCCCCGTTTCCATTAAAGGCTTCAAGGTTTACAGAAATGGTTTGAGCCATTAGAGTATGCGTTATCAGCATACCTGTCAATGCAATTAATGGTTTGAAAAATTTCATGGTGTTTTGAATTTTAGTAGGGAGAGAAAACAAAAAAGCGGTTATCAGGGTTACGTGAAAACCGCTTTTTGGTTTTATTTATCGATCTGTTTTTAATACAATTATTTTTGCCGCAATCGTGGTTTTGATTACGGTAGTTCGTTTATCTGTTACGGCAATATCCGAAGAAATAACAGGCTCAATTACGCCATCGCCGTCCATCGCTTTGGCTTCGTTGATTAAACGGTACTTTGCAAGTCTACGTGCATATGTTTCCGGGTCGGTGGGCAGGTATGTTTGCACAGATTGTTTTGGTTTTGCTAAACCGCCTTTAGATACTTGGGTAGTATGTCCGATATCGTTGGCCAAATAACCGAACTTCAGTACGCCATTTTTCACGTTTACTTTGGAGCCATTAATCATTACCTCGAACTCATTATTCTCTTCCACAATTTTTAATCCGCCCATGTATTCATATACGGTAATTTTAGCTTCTGCGGTAACGGTTTTTAAAATCTCATAATGCTCTCGTTTCAAATCTAATTGATTAAAAAATATGGGATTCATAGTGCTTCGCCCAACAATTAGTGTTTGGGGTTGACAGCCAATAAAAACATAGGCCATTGTCAGTAAAATCGAAATTTTTAGGGTTTTTTTCATAATGAGGCGTTTTAGTTAATGTAAATAAGTGATTTTCGCGGTAAGCTATAAACTAAGTGTAAAGGATGAAAATGTGTTGTAGGTAGTTGGTATTATGTTTTAGGGCTATTCGTAAGTAAATGTACAACGAAATTTAAAAAATAGCAAAAGTAACAAGGGTTTTGCACTTGAAGAGGGCTTTGAAATAGTTTCAGCTTGTTTGTGGATTTTTGGTTACTCCAAAAACAAAGATCTCCCGGTAATATTAACCGGGGGATCGAAAGTGCTACTCAGAAAAACCTTGTATGCAAATACACCGGTTGGCTCGAAATTATGGGATGCGGAATGGTAGATCCTAATGTGCTGAAAAGCTCCAATATTGATCCCGAAATATACTCCGGATACGCATTTGGCATGGGAATAGAACGTATTGCCATGCTTAAGTATCAGGTAAAAGATTTACGATACTACTTCGAAAACGATGTGCGTTTTTTGCAGCAGTTTGA
>JAQICA010000079.1 GCA_027858775.1 Salinivirgaceae bacterium
GCTAATGAACACCGCCAAAAGCACCATCAGTAATTTTTTATGAATCTTTACAGTGTTTAACCGTGCTAAAAACAACGACGCTGCACCTGGCATTGCCGAATGGCCGAAAAGCATAACGGACTTTTTCCTAAAAAATACAGATTTTGTTTTCATAAAAAGGGGTTTTATAATGCATAATAATTTAGTTCAAAAAGCAGCACAATACAGTTCTTTTCGAGTAAGCAGATTATCTTTTTTGTAACGAGAGTAAGTAAGGGGCAATGCTACACAAACATATAGCATAAATATTGAAAAAGCAAATTTATTATAAGAGTGAGAGGATTAATAATTGAAGCCAAAAACAGAAACAAAAACCTACTTATTTACTTACATACTGAAACTTGAAGCAACACGCCAAAAAAATGAATCACACTATTTGCCCAATGCTAAATGGTATTTTATAACTGCAAAAGGTTATTTTACAACAAAACATTTACGCTATGTTATATTTCTAACTACCAAAAGATAACTTCTTAATTTTGGTTCTTTTATTTATCAATCAAATAACCAAACAATTCCAGGCTATCGCCAAAACATTCAAAATAAATGTTAACATTTTCTTACATTTGGATGTTACGCAACACAAAAAAATAATTACTAAAACAAAAATATGTATATTCGCTTTTATGCATACTGCATTAGTATTTTGCTGAAAATCAATTATCGTCCCCAAATCCACCAGCTGGCAGATGCAATTGATTTTCTTCCAACCCGCCAACTGGCGGACAATTGGGCAAATGAAGAACCGAAACTAAGCGGAGCTCAATAAAATCAATACAATTTATTATGCATAAAAGCCGATAATCAAAAATTAAAAATTAACATACCATGGGATCAAAACACATTCTTTCAAATTATTTATTAATTGGCTTAACAAGTGCCATTATGCTTTCTTTTACTTCTGTTACTTTAAAAGGACAAACCAGAAGCAGTAACGACATTAAATTAATCACTGTTAAAGGAGGGGCCTTTGAAATGGGCTGTACGGCTGAACAAGGCAATTGCGAAGACGATGAAAAGCCTGTACACACCGTAAAGCTAGGCGACTTCCAAATGAGTAAATATGAAATTACCAATCAGCAGTATGCCAATTTTATGAATGATATTGGTGCCGAGAGCAATGGCTCCTACAACGGCGCCAATTACATGGACACGAATGATAAGGATTGTCAAATCAAGTATGTAGACGGCCAATTTGTTCCGGTAGATGGCAAAAAAAACTTCCCGGTAGTTGAGGTGACATGGCACGGTGCGAAAGCTTTTTGCGAGCATTATGGTGGACGCTTGCCCACCGAGGCTGAGTGGGAGTTTGCTGCGCGTGGAGGCAAAAATTCAACTGCCACCCGGTATGCAGGCAGTAACAACATAGCAGATGTAGCATGGTACTCTGGTAACTCCGGCGGCAGTGCACACCAGGTAGGCACAAAATCGCCTAACGAACTGGGTATATACGATATGACCGGCAATGTGTGGGAGTGGTGTAGCGATTGGCACGACACCGAATATTACGCGAGTAGCACCCAAAATAACCCACAGGGCTCCTCATCGGGAACCTTCCGTATTTTGCGTGGCGGAAGTTGGTTTTTCAAGGCAGAGCACTGCCGTGCTACCAACCGCGCTATCAGCCTTCCAGACCACAGTTACAATGGCAACGGTTTCCGCTTTGTAAAACCCCTTTAGTCCGGGAAAGTAAGAGAATATGGTATTTTGGATCGGCATATTTCCAGTATCCGCATTTAATGCGTGACCGATTAGCACCTAAATTCCGCACGAATTTTACTCAAAATCCATGCGGAATTTGGGCTGCAAAAATAACCCATTAGAAGGCATCCCCTTCTTGAAACACCTGAATGAACCTTAGGGATAATTAAAAGAGCAAACTAAACAACCTAAAACTCGATCTTATAACTTACAAAAGGCACAACAATGTTAGATTCCGTGTATTTTTTAAAATCTTGCGTATCATTATTATACGAGTAAAAAGATCGTTTCGAAAACACTGGTAACGCATTAAGAATTTCCAACGACCAGATATGCGTATATTTTTCTTTGTTAATACGGTAACGAACAGTCAGGTCAAAATAGAGACGATACGGATTCTTATCTTCAAACAATCGTGTATTATCGTCAACGGTTTGCTGCTCCTGATAAGAAGCATCCCAATCTATTGGTGTGGTTCGATTACCTCCAAACAAATTACCCCGCACATTGACACTTAGGATATTATTTCGATTTTCACCCATATGAAACTCCTTACCTACCAAGCCATTCACTACATAGCCTTTATCATATCGTGTGTTTCTTTTCACACCATCTCCGCCCGTATATTTTGAATCAAATATAGATGCCGTTACAAGAAAATAGTAATTCTCGTGTAAGAACTTCTCCACTGTTACATCCAACCCAATATTTTCACCTTTGGAATTATTGACAAGCTTATCCATAAACTCCCAATCTTGTTCAAAATTGATCATAGAATATGCACTATTTGGAACACCCGGATAATTATACAAGTATTGATAGTATGGTTCTATCTTTATTCGAAGGTAATCGTTTACAGCATAATCGTATCCTAACACAAAATGGTGCGCTCTGGCAAACTTCAGATTTTTGTTAATCATTTCTTCTCCGCTTAACGTATCTTTAATAAAGTAGAAACGCAGCTCTTCCATTTGCGAGTGGTTTCCGTATCCAAGGCTAAGTGTATGTTTTTTATTGAAATCCCAGGTTAATCCGGCACGAGGCTCAATGGTGTAGTTTTTATTCAGTTTAATATATTGAGAATATGCGCCTACGTTTAAACTTAGTGTTTTTGACAGAATGACTTTGGTTTGGGTAAAAACCTGAATAAGCGAGCTAGAATTTCTGGATTTTGCATAGTTCAAATAGGTCGATGGATCATGATCAAAGGTTGTATTCAAATCGATGTTGTAAAAGAGTTTACTGGCATTGAAACCAGTTCGATTTACAATTCTCTTCCCAATACGAGTATTGATAAAACTAGATAGCGTAATGTTTCCAGATTGCATGAAAAAATCGCTTTCTCTATTGATTGACAAATCATCCTGAATCCAATCGTTCTTGCCTTCCCCCGTATTCCCTGAGGCCACAAGGGTGGTTTTAACGAATGATTTTGATCCAATACTCTTCTTGTGCGCCAAAGCAATGCTTCCCATATTCATGTGTATCTCTTCGCGCGATCTTTGATCGTCCC
>JAQICA010000086.1 GCA_027858775.1 Salinivirgaceae bacterium
AGTTTTTCAATCCGACAACAAAATTTCATCTAATACCCAAAGTCTAAATACTAAAATCCTTTTCATCAGTGGAAAAAATATTTATTTCTTTGTGGTTTTTTCTGTAGGTTTGGGGTTGACCTTTCGATACAATCAAATATGCATTTTTTGCATGGTTGGAATCACGGATTTTGTATATTGGCAATAAATTTAAACACATGAAGTATATTTCGCTTTTTATAATGCTATTATATGCCGGAGCCCTAACTTCCCAAAATGTTAGCTTGACCATACAGGGACCAGAGCAGGTTTATTCCGGTTCCGACATTATTGTTAATATTCATATTAATAAAGGAAACACCGAAGGGTTTGGGCGGCTTACCGTGAAAATTCCTTCGGGATTTGAACCCATTGAAAAAAAATCGCACAATGGAAAGTACGAATTTGATGGCGAAGATCTAAAAATTATTTGGATTAAACTACCCGAAGATCGGGGCTTTGCGGTTTCTTTCGGATTAAAGGTTGCGCCAAACGTGGAAGGATACAAAGTACTGCGTGGCGAGTTGTCTGTTGGTTCATCGGATGGAACCTTTCGTGCCGAGGCCAGACCACATATAATGACGGTTACAAAAACTGAGAATATTGCCAAGACCGAACAGGTGGTTTTCGAATACAGTTATATCAAAAAAATGGGCGTGAGTGCCATACGGCAAAAGCCTTATTTGAGCGATAGCGGTTATGCCGAGGTCGATGTGCTTTTGAATAAAGGCGATTTAAGCGGGTTTGGCAAAATTGAAGAAACCGTTCCAGCAGGATACACAGCTGAAAGTGAGGTGAGCAACGGTGCTATATTTGTGTTTAACAAAACCAACCGTACCATAAAGTTCCTGTGGATGAACCTGCCAGAAGAACAGCATTTTATTGTTAGTTACCTGCTAAAACCCGATGAGGGATCGCTCGATGATATTCCTTTTATTATTACGGGGCAGTTTATGTATGCCGAAGGCTCCACCACCAAGACGGTGGAAATAAATGAGCGCAATATCAATCTAAAAGAGATGATGGAAAAATAATCTTGCTATGTAGTCCCAGCACGAAAACTACCTGCTTTTCTGAGTGCTTGATTCGAAAAGTTCAAGGCTTGGTTTTCAATGTGTACAGGCCTTATATTTGAAGTTTTATTACCGCACACATTTAAAAGAGACACGTTTTCTTAGTTACGCTATTTATTGCTGGCTGCGTAAAATTTTAATGCTATCTTTGTAGGCTGAAAATGCTTGTTGATAAACAAATAGACATCAAAAAATGTAATTATGGCGCATAAAGCTGGGTTTGTAAATATTTTGGGTAATCCCAATGTGGGAAAATCAACACTAATGAATAAACTGGTAGGGGAGAAGCTCTCTATTATTACCAATAAATCGCAAACTACCCGACACCGGATTATGGGAATTGTAAACGGAGAAGATTTTCAAATTGTGTATTCCGATACGCCGGGAATTATTAAGCCCAGTTACCGATTGCAAAAATCGATGATGCGTTTTGTCGATAGTGCCATTGAAGATGCCGATATCATTCTTTACGTTACCGATGTGGTGGAAACACCCGATAAAAATACTATGTACATCGAGCGGGTAAAACAAGAGGATAAACCTACGCTGGTGCTGATTAATAAAATAGATCAGACCGACCAAATGGCACTGGAAGCCCTGGTCGATCAGTGGGCAGAAAAACTACCCAACGCTGCTATATTGCCTATTGCAGCCAAACATAAGTTGCATGTCGATAAGGTGTTCGATTATATAATGCATCATTTGCCCGAAAGCGATCCCTATTTTCCAAAAGATGAACTTACCGATAGATCGATCCGGTTTTTTGCTTCGGAAATAATTCGCGAGAAAATATTGCTCTACTATAAACAGGAAGTTCCGTATTCGGTAGAGGTAGAAATTGCATCGTATAAAGAAGAGGAACGAATAACCCGCATCGAATCGAATATTTATGTTGTTCGCGAATCGCAAAAGGGAATTTTAATTGGCAATAAAGGCGAAAAACTGAAAAAAGTGGGAACTGCTGCACGTCTCGATCTGGAAGAATTCTTAGGACGTAAAGTGTTCCTCGAAATTTTAGTGAAAGTTGACCCCGATTGGAGAAATAACGACAGGAAACTGAGAAAATTCGGCTATATAGAATAATTGATTAGACAGTATTTACAAGTTGACTGATGGGTGCATTGAATTGCAACGAAGCGGAATTTTATGAAGTTAAAATCAATTTGTTTGCCCGTCCCCTATAGTGAGCAAATCAATTTTCTTCGCATCCTTTAGGGGCGCAAATGAAGAAAACCGGTTTGCGTAAATGGTAAATAGCCGTATATCATAATAGAATAAATAAAGATAAAAATGGGAAGTATTGTAGCAATTGTAGGAAGACCCAACGTGGGCAAGTCGACACTTTTTAATCGACTTACCGAATCACGAGCGGCTATTACTGATAGTGAAGAAGGGGTAACGCGCGACCGACATTATGGAACTGCGTTGTGGAATGGCAAGGAGTTTTCAGTAATCGATACTGGTGGATATGTGACCAATTCGAACGATGTTTTTGAATCAGAAATACGTAAACAGGCAAAAATTGCCATTAAAGAGGCCGATGTTGTTCTATTTATGGTCGATGTGCATAACGGAATTACCGACCTCGATCAGGCTGTAGCCGGTATTTTACGTACTGTAAATAAACCAACACTTTTAGTTGTAAATAAAGTCGACAATAGTCACCATTTGCTCGATGCCACCGAGTTTTATTCTTTGGGCTATGAAACATTACACAATATTTCGGCAAACAGTGGCAGCGGAACCGGCGATTTGCTCGATGCGGTAGTAGAGTTGTTGCCCGACGAGGAACCACAGGAAGAACATGAAGAGGTGCCGCGTATTGCCGTTGTGGGTCGACCAAACTCCGGAAAATCGTCGCTCGTTAATGCGCTGCTCGACGAAGATCGAAACATTGTTACCGAAATCTCAGGTACCACACGCGATGCCATTTATACAAGGTATAACAAATTTGGACACGACTTATATTTGGTTGATACTGCTGGTTTGCGCAAAAAGGCTAAGGTGAAAGAAGATTTGGAGTTTTATTCTGTCATGCGCAGCGTGCGTGTAATCGAATACGCCGATGTGTGTATGGTTATGATTGATGCCACAATAGGCATTGAAAGTCAGGATGTTAGTATCCTTAACTTAGCTGTGCGAAATAACAAAGGAGTGGTTGTACTCATTAATAAGTGGGATTTGGTCGAGAAACAGACCAATACTGCCAAAGAAATGGAAAAACAAATAAAAGAACGGTTATCGCCATTCGAAGATGTACCCATTTTGTTTATTTCGGCACTTACCAAACAACGCATTTTTAAAGCCCTTGAGTTGGCGCAGCTGGTGTACGAAAATCGTAGACGCAAGATAAAAACTTCAGAACTCAACGAAATTTTACTGCCGATTATCGAACATACACCACCACCGGCAATAAAAGGCAAATACATAAAGATTAAGTACATAACCCAGTTGCCGACCTATTATCCCACATTTGCATTTTATTGCAATTTACCACAGTATGTGAAGGAACCATATAAGCGGTTTTTGGTGAATCAGTTGCGTAAGCATTTTAATTTTCATGGAGTGCCGGTAACTATTTTTATTCGAAAAAAATAAATTGGAACAGTCATGAGTGTTTATGAGTTTTCGCTAATTGTTTTTACATCGTTTTTTACACTTATTAACCCGCTTGCGCTCATGCCGGTGTTTATGAGTATGACTGCCTCAATGACAGTCCGTCAACGAAATGTAACTGCACTTAAAGCAACACTTATATCACTCGCCATGCTGTTGGTTTTTGCATTTGGCGGACAATTTATATTTAAGTTTTTTTCCATATCGATTGATAGTCTGCGAATTGTCGGTGGCGTTATATTCTTTTTGGTTGGGTTCGACATGCTTCAGGCACGTTTTTCACGCATGAAATCGTCGGGCGAAACAGAAACCGAATTTTCCAACGATATTGCCATTACGCCACTTGCCATTCCTATGATTTGTGGCCCCGGTTCCATTACCAATGCCATTGTTTTGATGGAAGATTCCGAAACCTTCGGTTACAAAATGGTACTTATTGGCGGATTGGTCGCTGTTATGGCCATAACATTCGTTGTGCTGCTCTCATCGGGGAAATTGGTAAAATGGATGGGCGATATGGGGATTAAAGTAATGATGCGACTCATGGGACTTATTGTGATGGTAATTGCCGTAGAATTTTTCTTTGCAGGGCTTAAACCACTGTTGCTTGAAATTCTAAATAAGGTGCAGATTTAAGCTGTGCTGATGTTAGGCTGACTATTTTCACGCAGCGATCGCAAAGACGCGGCGAATCCAGTGAAAGAGCAAGTTGTTCTTTGTTTTCGCCAGAGACAAGCAGAAACAGTCCGCAGCAAGTACGGAATTTCATTTTTTTTTTTTTGAAAATATGGATTGTCGTTTTTTAGCACTTCAATTTCTGTTTTCCATAGCGATATCGAAAATGCGTAAATGGTTGATTAATTTTACGAGCTTGATAATGAACCGTAATATAGTGGATTAAATAAATCAATTCTGTTATACCTCCTACATTTTAGCGGATAATTTCTTTAGTTCTATTATTTTACAATACGAGGCGGCGATATTCCATTTTTGATCAATTTTTTTACTACAACATCACCTTAGCTTTGTTATATAGCATGTCGGTGGTGCGATCATATTCTTTTAGGTGCGAAATCTGATTTTTTATATATTTGTATTAAAAGATTTGACAATGAATATCCAAACGGAAAAGTTAGAAATCATGAAGTTAATCTTGGAAACTAATAATCCAAAGATTCTAAAGTCGATCAAAAGCCTGGTCAATACATCGGCTAAACCTGATTTTTGGGGTAGGTTATCCCAAGAACAAAGAGACGATATTCAAGAAGGAATTATGGATATTGAAAATGGAGATGTGGTTGGTTATAATGACTTCATGAAGAAATACAGATGATTAGAAAAGTTTGTCTTTCTAAGCGATCAGAGAAAAAACTTGTCAAACTTTTAGATTACCTTCAAACGGAATAGTCTGAAAAAGTCAATCTAGATTTTATTAAAAGACCTCATAATCATAAATTATTATACGTTTTACAACTGAACCCTTATCTTTGACCAACAATTTTAAAGCATTTTTTGTGTGAAGCTAACTGAAGAACAACAACAAATAATTGCTTCTGAAGGCGATATTCGAATTAATGCCGTTGCCGGATCGGGGAAAACCACCACCGTAGTGGCATACGCGAAAGCCAGACCCCGGCAAAGCCGGATTCTTTACCTGGCATTTAATCGGTCGGTAAAAATAGAAGCTGTTCAGAAGTTTTATCGGGCCGGGTTACCCAATGTGAAAGTAGAAACAGCTCACTCGCTTGCTTTTAGACGCGTTGTTGCAGGGAGTAATTATAAGGTTCGTTCGCAAGGCTATAAAACGCATGAACTGGTCGATTTGCTAAAAATTTACGTTTCAGGCGAAAAACATGCCGAGTACATTGTTGCCGGGCATGTCAATAAATTTGCCGCCTACTTTTGCAATAGCGATAAAGCCAAGGTGCACGAATTAAATTATCTGGATGTAGTTTTCGATCGAAAAGCAACCGGATTTGTTCGCTCGTACTATAAAATAATTGAAAAATTTACCCGCATCTTTCTCGCAAAAATGGATCGAGCCGAAGTGGAAATTACGCACGATTTTTATTTAAAGAAATTCCAACTTCAAAATCCTGTGCTCACTTACGATTATATTTTGTTCGATGAAGGTCAGGATGCCTCCGGAGCCATGCTCGACGTGTTTTTGCGCCAAAACGCCGTGAAGGTGATCGTTGGCGATAGCCATCAGCAAATTTACGGATGGCGTTACGCGGTTAATTCGCTGGAAAAAGTCAACTTTCAGCATTATAATCTCTCGCGGAGTTTTCGTTTTGGAGAAGGAGTGGCGCTATTGGCCTGCCAAACTGTGGCCATGAAGAAACTGACCAATAGCCCGGGGGCAATTCAATTGACAGGCGTTGGTAATTCGGAAACCACAAATTCCAAGGCGGTGCTGGCACGTACAAACCTTGGTTTGCTTATGCGTGCCATAGAACAAGTTACCGAGTCGGGCGACACCGAAAAAATCTATTTCGAAGGCAATATCAATTCATATACCTACGCCGATGACGGGGCATCGCTTTATGATGTGTTGAACCTGTACAACGGAAAGCGGCGACTGATACGCGATAAAATGATTCGCCAGATGCGCAACTTAGACGATTTGGTAGAGTACATCGAGAGCACCGAAGATAAACAATTGGGTATGATGGTGGAAATTGTAAAAAAGTACGGAAACCAAATTCCCGGCATCATAAAAAAAATTAAAGGCCGACACGTCGATGGTGATGATAAAACCGCTGCCCGGATGATTTATTCTACCGTGCATCGCTGCAAAGGAATGGAGTACGACGAGGTGTTTTTGGTTGATGATTTTGTTACCAAAGAAAAACTCGAGAAATTGGCCGTTCAGCACCAACGCGAAAAACTCGATTTAACACGACTCAATGAAGAGGTCAACCTCTTATATGTGGCCGTAACCCGTGCCAAAACATGCATTCATATACCGGAAACATTGCTTCCTGAGAATTTTCCTGTTTTCAATTCTATCAATGTTATTAAGGTTGAAACCGATGAGGATTTGGAAGATGAACCATCGTCTGTGCCGTCATCAGGTTCTGTTGCACCAAAAAATAGTGAATACGAAGAGCAGATGGCCAGAATTAAGGCCGGGCACAAAAAAGCCTATCAACCCTGGACCGAAGACCTCGATTTACAACTCACCCGAATGTATTGCGAAGGCGAAAAAATTAAAGCCATGTCTGAATATTTCGGACGAACCCCGGGCGCCATTCGTTCCCGAATTAAAAAGCTCGAACTTCCTTATTTGTACAACGAGTAATCTTTACCGTCTTTACTTCATTATCCTCGTAACCTTTATTATGTTTGGACTGGTAAAATATCCGGAAAGTAAAGAGGATTTTGAAAGATTATCGACCAACTGGTATACGAGCTCTACGGATTATCGAAGAGGAGGTACAGATTGTGGAGGCGGGGGTGAAGTAGTGCTAGCATGAAAACTACCTGTTTTTGGTGTGCCCAGTAATAAAACTTCAAGAACAAGGCTTATTCATTTTGAAAATCAAGGCGTCCCGATTTTCGGGATTACTGTTTTCAGAAAGGGCGTAACGCAGAACCTTTAGCTCACGAACACAATTGAAAAATTATTTTAATTGTGAGTAAATTGGACTTTTCGGGCAAGCACTAGGTAGAGCTTGGCTTTAAGTCGGAGTAGCCAGTGAATAAGCTCCATTTTCAAGGCTTTCGAAACTCCAAACCGTTGAGTCCGCGATTCATCGGGATGATGCAGGTTTGAGTAAGAGTAAAGTAGAAAATGGAGTTTATTGACGGACATCTAAGGTAACTATTGATGTGTGCCTTTTTTTGCATTTAAAAAATTGGAATGAAAGTACACAAGTCAAAAACGTCAAGTTATTTTGGCACGGTCTCTAAACTTCTGGGAAAAAGTTGTAAGTAAATTTATGCTATCTGGCAACTTTTCGGATTGGGTATAAGCCATCTGCATTTTTATATCTAAAATTTGAAAGTTGGCAGTATGTGTTGTTTTGTGTAAAAATACGTAGATATACTACCACTGAGCTGTTTGTCAAAAAATCTTGGTTGTTCGTCAAAAAAATCGGGCCATAATTCCTGTTATACAGGTTAGCTATTGATTATTATCAATTATTATATATGCGAAAACCATTATTTACAAGCGTTGTTGTTCTGTAATTAATTGGAAATGAGTTTTTAACGGTGGTTTTTGTGATTGCTTTTTCAATGCTTTTTATTTAATAATGTAGTGCTGTTCAGTTCTGAACACCAGCAGAGAAGCATTTTTTTCCTTTTCAATTTATGTTACTTTTACCAACCACTAATACACGTTAAACTACCCGTTTTTCTTAATTTAGTTGAACCAAAATTAAAAAATAAACTATGAGTGGAGCTATCTACGCACTCTAGAGCCTAAAAAAACATTCTATGAATACATTTTTACACACCGCAATTCGAAAACAGCTGGTATTTCTATTATTATTCTTTGCAATCGTACCTGGTATGGTTGCGCAAACAGTGCTTTTCTCTGAAGATTTTAATGGAAGTCTTCCGGCAGAATGGACTAACACCGTTATTGATGGCCCCTCAGGATTCCCCGGTTGGGAATGGACAGATATAGGTGGAGCTTACGGTGGGCAATTGAACTCTACAACTGCTGCCAATGGTTATCTAATTTTAGACTCTGACCAATATGGACAATCAGGGATGCAAGAAGATGTAGAATTAATATCGCCTTCAATAGATTGCAGCGATAAAGATATTATTTCTCTTTCGGTTGAGCATTATGCTAGGACATTTGGTAATGCAGATATTAGTATTTATATAAGTAGCGATAATTTCGTTACCGAAGAATTAGTATACAATTGGGTCAATGGTGCAGTAAATGATGGAAATGGAACAAATCCTGTTTTATCAAATTTTTATATTTCAGAATTCGCAGCCGGAGAAAGCAATGTAAAAATAAAATTTAAGTGGCAGGGTGAATATGATTATTGGTGGCTGATCGATGATGTTGAAGTAATCGGATTGGATGCCCCGGCAGGCAACTTAACGGACTTAGTCTACTGGCTCCGTGGCGATTTAGGTGTTACCGGAGCAAACCCTGTAACAGATTGGGCAGACCAATCAGGGAACGGAAATGATGCCACACCCAACAGCATTGGCCCGGATCAGATTATATCTGCCAACATGAACAGCAAACAAGTCATGGCATTCGATGGAAATAATGATCTGAATATCACAAACGATGCTAGGATTAATGGCGGTACAGGTTATGATGGAAGTGAAAGAACCATGTTTGTGGCTTTTCAAACTGGAGCTGATGTCTCTACTACCCAATACATTTATGAAGAAGGTGGTGGGACTAATGGAATAGGTGTTTTTGTGAAAAATTACAATGTGTATGTTACAATTTATAACGATGGAAATACAAATAACCGAACAACCATTTTTGAAGCTGTAAGTGCTAATACAACTTACGTGCTTTCATTTAACTGGTACAATGGAGCTTTATCAGCATACCTCAATAACGTACCATTTTCAAATCAAACCTCAAATGGTTCCATTACAAATTTAAAATCTCATACAGGCGACATTTCTATTGGCTTCACAGGAGGTACAACTCGCGACGAAAATGGAAATAGCGTTAATGGTGGACAAAATTTTTCGGGCGAAATTGCCGAAGTTCTTTATTATGATGTTTCATTGCTTGAAGAGGAAGAATTGGATATTACTATCGATCTTGCAGATCGGTACGGTATATCGTTTGATCCCATCACAACTTATTACTCTTACCAGACCGGAAACTGGGATGCTTCCAGTACATGGACCCACGATCCGGGCGGAACTACTCAAACCGCGACCGACTCCCCCGGAGAAAACGATAAGGTTGTGCTTCTTAGTGGACGTACCGTAACGCTTATTGGCGACGTAACTCAGTCCAACCTCGACATAACAATTCGTGCTGGAGCGACCCTTAATCAATCCACTTACACCTTCAAAAATGGCTTGCTGGCTTTTGCCGGAACCGGTACATTTAAACTCGCATCAATAAATTTTCCAACGATTGTTTCCAACGAGTTTGTCAACTCAGACGGCGGCACCACCGAATATTACAATGCTACAAACTTTACACTGCCCGTTGCGCAAACCGAATACAATAACCTGCGCATCAATGCGCCTGGGGTTACAGCTACGCAGCTAAGCAACATTACGCTGAACGGTAATCTGCATGTAAAGCAAGGAACTTACCAAATTAACGATAACTCGGCCAATCGACGTCAATTAATTATTACCAGTAATGTGTTAGTAGACAATGGTGCATCAATTATTACAGGTACAGGGAATACTTTGGATGGCGATGTTTCTGGCGGAACTGCTCCATTCATAGATTATTACGACAAAAATTCACATCGGGTAGTTGTCAATGGCGATTTTACAAATAACGGTACGGTAAAATTTACTAATCAAAGCTATCCGAAATACGATGCTTTCCCGGCCAACGGTATGGCCACGGTTTACTTCATGGGTGCTACAGATAACACAATTACCTGTAAAGGAACCACCGATTTTTATAACCTGGTTTTAAATAAAGGAATTGACCAAACCTACAAATTGACGGTTTATTCTACGGCATACAATAATTTCCGTTTGTTTGGTAGAAACAACCTGGGTGCAGAAAACGATACTGATAATCCGAACATGCGTAAGGCCTTATGGTTGCGTGCCGGAACATTGGAATTAACCGGACTAACAGTTGTACCATCGCTAACGGAATCTGTTGCAATGGGAAAGCCGGGCGGTGATTTTTACATTCCGGTAAATGGTGCTTTGGTATTAAATGGCCCTGAGGTGCTTGTGCTTAATACGGCTGACGATTACCAAGACGTGAATGTGGCCTACAATGTAGCAGCAGGTTCGAATAATGATATGGGAATTGAACCAGTCGGAGGCCGTCAATCAATGTCGATTTATGGAAAACTTCAAGTCGATAATGGCTACTTTTCTACCCGTGAATCTGCAGGAATCGTAACCTGGGATCATGCCGCAGGAGAATTGGTGATTAATGGTGGAGTGGTTGATGCTAAGCAGTTTAGAGCCGATGGAGATGTTGGGGGATTAGCCTCCTTTAGACAAAATGGGGGTGAGTTTTTGTTGCGCGGACGTTTTCAACGAACTCCTGTGGCTTATGATAGTATAAGCGACCTTAAAGATTTTTCTGCTAGCACTCTTAATACAGATCAAAATGCAAATGCCCTTGTGTCGAATTTAGGAACATTTAACTTGAATGAGCCTGAAAATGTATTTTCTATGACAGGAGGTGCAATTCGCATTTACGACGTTTGTGGAACCGGACATAACAAGGCTTTTCAGGTTTTTTCTGACGATGCCAACAATAACGTAACCGGTGGAACCTTGGAGATTATTCCAACCACGGGAACAGGAACCGATGCTACTACTTATGAAATTGAATCAACAGCCGATTTAGGCAATTTAACCATCAATAGAACAGATGGAGCGGCTACAGTTCAATTAGTAACATATACACTTACCGTACTGAAAAATGTAACTATTGCAGCAGGTGATTTTATTGCTAATGACCTCGATCTCACTATTGGCGGTGATTTTACATTGGAAAGTGGTACTACCTACGATGCCGGTACAAATACAACCGAGTTTAACGGAACCAATAATCAATCGATTACGATGAATACAGGCGGAGCAATTGATTTTCATAATTTTTCGCTCAATAATGTAAATGGGAAAAAGCTTACGCTTAACGGATCGGATAATGTTGTAATTATTGCCAATGCTTTGGCAATTCAAAAAGGCGAACTGGCAGATAATGGTAAAACCATCAATGTAACCGGAGATATATACAATGCCGG